>NZ_JBVHWK010000005.1:0-42338 GCF_055569445.1 Streptomyces sp. NPDC029122
GTCGAGGAGCAGGACGTCCTTGACCTCACCCTTGAGCACACCGGCCTGGAGGGTGGCGCCGATGGCGACGACCTCGTCCGGGTTGACGCCCTTGTGCGGATCCTTGCCCGTCAGCTCCCTGACCAGCTCCGTCACGGCCGGCATGCGCGTCGAGCCGCCGACCAGGATGACGTGGTCGATGTCCGAGACCTTGATCTTCGCGTCCTTGACCGCGTTGTGGAACGGCGCCTTGCAGCGCTCCAGGAGGTCGGCGGTCAGCTGCTCGAACTGCGAGCGCGTGAGCTTCTCGTCCAGGTGCAGCGGGCCCTGGGCGGAGGCGGAGATGTAGGGCAGGTTGATCGTCGTCTCCGTCGCGGCGGACAGTTCGATCTTCGCCTTCTCGGCCGCCTCGCGCAGACGCTGGAGGGCCATCTTGTCCTTGGACAGGTCGATGCCGTACGCGTTCTGGAACTGCTTCACCAGGTGATCGACGATCTTCATGTCCCAGTCGTCGCCGCCGAGGTGGGTGTCGCCGTTGGTGGACTTGACCTCCACCAGGCCCTCGCCGATCTCGAGGAGCGACACGTCGAAGGTGCCGCCTCCGAGGTCGAAGACGAGGATGGTCTGGTCGTTCTCCTTGTCCAGGCCGTACGCCAGCGCCGCGGACGTCGGCTCGTTGATGATCCGCAGCACCTTCAGGCCCGCGATCTCGCCGGCCTCCTTGGTCGCGGTGCGCTGGGCGTCGTTGAAGTACGCCGGAACGGTGATCACCGCGTCCGCGACCTCCTCGCCCAGGTACGCCTCGGCGTCGCGCTTCAGCTTCTGCAGGACCCGTGCCGAGATCTCCTGGGCCGTGTACCGCTTGCCGTCGATGTCACCGGCCTCCGGGAAACGCCAGCCGGCCTCACCGATGTGGCGCTTCACGGACCGCGCGGTGCGGTCGACGTTCGTCACCGCCTGCCGCTTGGCGATCTCTCCGACCAGGACCTCTCCGCCCTTGCCGAAGGCCACCACGGAAGGGGTGGTCCTGTTTCCTTCGGTGTTGGTGATGACCGTGGGCTCGCCGCCCTCCAGGACCGCTACGACGGAGTTGGTCGTGCCCAGGTCGATCCCGACTGCGCGTGCCATCATCGGCTCCCTTCGGATCGATTCGGCTGTTGCCGTCTTTCGGTCGTTGACGTATCGTCCACGGCTGACCGAAACAACCGCGACCGGGGAGGGGGCGGCCCCGGCGAAGGCCGCCGCCTCCGCGTTCCCGCCGCGCGCCCGTCAGGCGTCGAGCTCCGTGCGCGAGCCGTCTCCGGCCGCCCTGATCTCGATCTTGCGGGGCTTCGCCTGCTCCGCGACCGGAATGCTCAGCCGGAGCACGCCGCCCTCGTAGGAGGCCTCGGTGCGTTCCGTGTCCAGGGTCTCGCCGAGGAGCAGCTGGCGGCTGAAGGTGCCGGAGGGGCGCTCCGCGATCAGCACGCCACTGTCGCCGCCGGAGGCGGTGGTCCGTCGCTCCGCCCTGACGTTCAGCACGTTCTGGTCGACGTCCACGTCGATGGACGCGGGGTCGACGCCGGGCAGGTCCAGCTCGACGACGAAGGCGTCACCCTCGCGGAAGGCGTCCATGGGCATGCCCTCCGACCGGGCGGCGGTCCCCAGGAAGCGCTCGGTCAGCCGGTCCAGTTCACGGAAAGGATCGGTTCGCATGAGCATCGTCGTTCACTCCTTTCCCACATGTCACAGATGCACATGGCAACACCACCTATATAGCGCGCGGCAATAAACTTGACAAGAGTCGGCTCAAGGGGCTTCCCCGCGCCCCCTCCGCAGATCTCAAACAAAGATCACTCGATGGTGCATTAGGGCCGCTCCGAGCGGGCCTCGGCGGCCAGACTCGAACCGCGTGGCGCGCAATTCGCTGCGCGCGCTTCGCGCCGGCCGGCGCGGAGCCGGGGCGGGCCTCGCCGTGCGGGAGACATGCTGTGACACACCACGACGGCCGCGAGCCGCGGCTGACCGAGGACGCCGTGGCCCTGGTGGCCGGCCTCGCCGATCTGGCGGTCAGCGGTCTGAGCAGCGCGGTGGACGGCCTGAGCGGCCTGCTGCGCCGCACCGACCTGGGGGACCTGCTGGCCGACGGCCGGGAGGAGACCAAGGCGCGCGGCCGCCTCTTCCTCGACCGGCACGCTGCCGCGCCGGCCCACCTGGAGGTCCTGGCCCGCACCGTCACCGCCCGCGTCCGGGCGGAGAGCGGCGATGAGTGAAGGGGAAGCGCACGCCTTCCTGAAGGAGCGCGTCGACCGGGTCCTCGACGGTTTCGTCTCCGCGGAAGCGCAGGCGCTGGCGGACATCGACGCCTCCCTGGCACCGGTCGCGGAGCGACTGCACGCCGCGACCGCGCACGGCAAACGCCTGCGGGCGGCGTTCTGCTACTGGGGCTGGCGCGGGGCCGGCCAGCCGGACAGCGAGGCACTGGTGCGCGCCGCCGGCGCGATCGAGCTGGTCCACGCGGCCGCCGTCGTCCACGACGACCTGATCGACCACAGCCGCACCCGGCACGGCCGGCCCACCGGGCACGTCGCCCTCCGCGGGGCCCTCACCGGCCATCCGCGGCCCAAGGCCGGCGCCCGGGCCCTGGCCATGCTGGTGGGAGACCTGCTGATGTCGATGGCCGGGGACCTGTTCACCACCTCGGGGCTGCCCGGCGCCTTCCTGAGCAGGGCCCGGCCCCTCTGGGCGGTCCTGGCCCGCGAACTGGTGGCCGGTGAATGCCTGGAAGTCCTGCGCACCGGCTCCCCGCCGGACCCCGACGCGTCGGTCAAGGTGATCCGCTACAAGACGGCCAAGTACACCGTCGAGCACCCCTTGCAGATCGGCGGCCTGCTCGCCGGCGCCCCGCCCCGCCTGATCCGGGCGTACAGCGACTACGGCCTGCCGCTGGGCGAGGCGTTCCAGCTGCGCGATGACCTGCTGGGGCTGTTCGGCGATCCGGAACGGACCGGCAAGGACCCCGCGGACGACCTGGCGGGGAACCGGCCCACCGCTCTGATGGCTCACGCGCTCACCTTCGCCACCGAGGCGGAACGCGGGGAGCTGCGCCACCTGCTCGGGCGGGCGGAGCTCGGCGAGCGGCAGGTGGAGCGGGTGCGGGAGATCGCGCACCGCACCGGGGCCGTCACCCGCGTCGAGGACATGATCACCGCCCGGTTGCGCGAAGCGCACGACGCCCTGACCGACGCCGACCTGACCACCGAAGCCCGCACGGCACTGGCGGACCTGGCGACGCTCTCGGCCACCCGCGTCCACTGACCGCCACCCCACCGGAACACCGGAGCAGCACGATGACCTACACCCAGGCGTCCATGGACGCCCTGCGCACCACGGGGGACGAACTCGCCGACGCAACCGTGGCGGCCCTGTTCGAACGCGGCGACGTGGGCAAGTTCAATACGCTCATGCGCTACTTCTCCACCGTCGGGCAGGACCTCCCCGAGGGCCTGCCGGAGGTCGCCCGCGCGTACCTGCACGAGACCGGTGCTCCGCCGGCCTGGGTGGACTGGGGCGAGATGGAGAAGGCACGGCTGTTCTTCATCGACAACAACGTGCACATCTCCACCGCGCTGTCCTTCGCCTCGATGCCCGCCTGCTACGTGCTGCCGCACGTGGCGAGGCTGCTGTCGGCCACCCACTCGCTGAAGTACCCGTCCAAGCGGATGGCCGAGACGGGCCAGTTCACCGTCTACCTCATGCAGCCCGACGCGTTCGAAGCGGGCAGCCGCTTCATCCCCGCCGCCCAGAAGGTACGGCTGCTGCACGCCTCCATCCGCCACCACCTCAGGCGCGAGGACCGCTGGGACACCGCCGCCCTGGGCACGCCGATCTGTCAGGAGGACATGATCGGCGGGCAGATGATGTTCTCCATCCAGGTCCTGGACGCCCTGCACCGCCTCGGCATCCACATGAGCACCGAGGGCGCCGAGTCCTACTACTACGCCTGGAGGGTGGTCGGCGCCATGCTCGGCGTCGACCAGGACCAGGCACCGGAGGACCTGCGGGCCGCCCGCGCGTTCTCCGACCTCTACATGACCCGCCACATGGGCCCCAGCGAGGAAGGCACCCTGCTCACCCGCCAGCTCATCGACCTCTACGAGGAGGTCGTGCCCGGCACCTTCCTCGACCCGCTCGTCTCCGCCCTGATCCGCTACCTGATCGGCGACACCTGCGCCGACTGGCTGCACGTCCCCCGCACCACCTGGGACACCGTGGTCAAGGCCGCCCCCACGCTGCTGGGGCTGCTGGAAACCATCGAGGACCGCTCACCCCTGGCCGGCTGGGCCCTCGACCGGCTCGGACACCTGACCAGCGTCCTCGAACTGTCCGCCCTCACCCGCGGCCGCGTGATGCACTACGCCATCCCCGAGCAGCTCAAGCACGACTTCGGGGTCAGCGGCACCATCCCGCCCAAGAGCCGCTGGACCCCGCCGCCGGCGACCATCCTCCCGGCAAGCCAGGAGCCGCCCGGCCACCGGGCTCCTCCGGGGTGAGGTGAACGGTGACGGGCGGCGGCAGGGCGCGGGCTCAGCGGGTGGAAGCGCCCCTGGGCCGGAGGTGCGGGCCCGCCTCGCCGCCGAACAGGCAGCACGCGTGTCCGCACTCACTCTTCTCCGAGGCGGCAGGCCAGTGAGGGCCGGCTCGTAGTGTGGCTGGGGGCGTTGTCCTGCCCGCTGGGCTACCTCGGCGCCGGCGCCTTGCCGGACACTTCGATGCCTGCCCGGCGGAAGTCCTCCAGAGTGGAGGCAATGGTGTCGGGGGCGACACCGACGGTGTAGTCCAGGCGTACCCGGGTTCCGAATCCGGCCGCGGCAGCGTCCAGGGCGGTGGCGCGCACGCAGTGGTCGGTCGCGATGCCCACCACGTCGACGTTCCGCACCCCCCGTGCGCGCAGCCAGTCCGCGAGGGAGGTGCCTTCGGCGTCCGCGCCTTCGAAGCCGCTCTTGGACGCGCTGTGGGCGCCCTTGAAGAAGACGGCGTCGACCTTGCCGCCGACGGCAGTAGGGGCGAAGTTCGGGTGGAATTCCCCGCCTTCCTCCCCGGCGACGCAGTGGACGGGGAAGCTCTCCTTGAAGTCCGGGCTTGAGGAGAAATGGCTGCCCGGGTCGATGTGGTGGTCGCGGGTGGCCACGACGTACTGGTAGTCACCGTCCCCGCTCCTCTCCACCAGCTCGGCGATCGCGGTGGCGATCTGCGCGCCTCCCGCGACGGGAACACTGCCTCCTTCGCAGAAGTCCTTCTGCACATCCACGACGATCAAGCCTCGGCTCATCACGAACACCCCTCAGGACGACGGAACGACCCCCACCTTCTACCGGCTTCCCCACCTGCTCCGGAGGGATAGCGGGCTGCGCTCACCCACACAGGCGCAGACCTTCACCGCAGGAACGATTCGCACTGTCGCAACGGTGTTCACCACACGGGAGAACATGCCCTGCCGCGAAGACGCGGCCGCGTTCACCGATCCAACCGGCCCGCACGGCACCCCGTTCGGCACCGCCCGATCAGGTGCGGCCGTTGCCGGCTGCGGACTCGTCGCTGGTGCCTCCGCGGTTCAAGCAGCCCCTGTCCTGTCGGCGGTCCGGAAGGTGATCACGTCGACTTCGTCGGTTCCCGCGAGATCTGGGTAGTGGCCCTTGAGGCCTTCCCGGAGTTCGGTCGCGGTCGTCAGCCCCTCGGCTTGGGCGTCCTGGTTGGTGAGGTCGCTGACCAGGCAGCGCCTGATGCCGGTCACCTCTGCCGGCAGGACGACTTCGGGGTCGCTCTCAAACACCAGCCGTGCCGGCCCGAGCTGGGCCGGGTCCCGGAAGCGGGTGGTCTTGGTCTTGGCGCCGGAGCGGACGTCTTCGAGGTAGCGGGGGTTGAACCGGATGATCGGGGGACCGGCCGTCTCGGGGTCCTGGTAGAGCGATGGGTCGAGGCCGTTCATGCCTTCCGGGGTCCATCGCTGAGTCAGCGGCATCAGGTCGGCGGCGAGAACGGACCTGGGCCCCGCGGGCGTCGGCACGATGACGCGCATGGTGGGGTAGTAGTCCACGAAGACCTGCCGATCGCGCCCGCACGGGCCGATGACCCCCCGCCCGTGGTTTCCCACGGCAACGATGCAGCGCATCTGGCGGGCCCCCTGGGCCCGTGCGGCTCCCAGAGCCACGAGTTCGGCGCAGGGTCCGCCGGTGAAGTGGTAGAGGTTCACGCCGGCGAACATCCGGTAGTCGGCGGCCATGACCGCGGCGCCCATCGTGTGGATCCCGTGTTCGTCGGGTCCGGCGTCGGTATGCGCGTCTATGGTGCGGCGTGCCAGCTCCACGAGCTCACGCTCGTCATCGTCGAGAGCTCGCGCAGATGACGGTACGTACACGTTTCAGCCTTCCCGTTCGTCAGCGGTCGCCCAAGATCATTCCACGCCACGCAGGTGGGTTCCACGGAATTTCGGCTCGCCTCGACTGGCCCCTCTGGCGGTCCCGTGGGCAGCGACGGAGCGGCCTGGCTGAGGCTGGTCGTGGTCACGGACGACGAATGGCTGGTCATCGATGCGGTCAGCGTCGTTTCGGGGATGCCGTGTGCATTGCCTTGCACGCTTGGCAGCCGACCGTGACGTGCTCGCCTGGTCGGCGCCTGGCTCACTCGGGCCGGTGGCGGGCCGTGCTCGTGGAGGCGGAGACCTTCCCGCACCTGGTTCGATTCCATCGACGCCGTGCTGTCCGCTCCCGAGGCCGCACGACCCACCCTCCCTGCATTGAGCAGGGACATGATCCCCATGCGCAGAGACTGGTCCCCAAAACGATCAAGGGGCCGTTTCGGATTGCTCCAAAACGGCCCCTGACCTGCGACTCTTTCGAGTCGGGACGACAGGATTTGAACCTGCGACCCCTTGACCCCCAGTCAAGTGCGCTACCAAGCTGCGCCACGTCCCGATGCCCGCTGACCTGGGGTTTCCCCCGGCCCGACCGGCACGAGAACAATACCGCACTTCGGGGGGTGGTCGCGCGCACCTTTCCGGCGCGGGGGCCGGGTGACGTACGGGCGGGCACGGGCTTGACCTCAAGCATGCTTGAGGTCACATCGTTGCCGCATGACACAGGTATCCGCGGACACCGGGCTCCGCTACGACGATCTGGACCGGCTGATCGCGCTCATGACCGGGGCCGAGAAGCACGGACCCGCCGCCACCTCCACGCTCGACGTGCTGTGGGTGCTGTACGACCGGGTGCTGCGCGTCGGGCCCGGCAGCGCCCAGGACGCCGGGCGGGACCGGTTCCTGCTGTCCAAGGGGCACGGGCCGATGGCCTACTACGCCGTGCTCGCCGCCAAGGGGTTCTTCCCCGTCGACTGGCTGCCCGGCTTCGGCGCGTACGACTCCCCGCTCGGCCACCATCCCGACCGCACCCTGATCCCCGGCGTGGAGATCGGCAGCGGCTCCCTCGGGCACGGGCTGCCGCTCGCCGTCGGCAGCGCGCTCGGGCTGCGGGCCCAGGGGCTGGACGAGGCCGCCGTGTGGGTGCTGATCGGGGACGCGGAGCTCGACGAGGGCAGCAACCACGAGGCCATCGCCCACGCCGGCTCGGCCGGGCTGGAGGCACTGCACACCGTGGTGATCGACAACGACTCCGCCACCCACGGCTGGCCCGGCGGGATCGCCTCCCGCTTCGAGGCGGCGGGCTGGAGCGCCGTCACCGTGGACGGACGGGACCACGCGGCGCTGTACGCCGCCTTCACCACACCGCATCCGGGCCGGCCGCACGCCGTCGTCGCCCGCGTCGAGAAGAAGTTCTGAGGGGGAAACGGCATGGACACCATGCGGGAGCGGTTCATCTCGGTCACGTCGCGGCTGCTCGACGAGGATCCCCGGCTGGCGCTCGTGCTCGCCGAGATCTCCATGGACGGGTTCCGGCCCGCCCTGGAACGGCACCCGGACCGGGTGATCAACGTCGGGATCCGCGAACAGCTGCTCGTCGGCGTGGGCGGCGGGCTGGCCCTCACGGGCATGCGCCCCGTGCTGCACACCTTCGCAAGCTTCCTCGTGGAGCGGCCGTTCGAGCAGGTCAAGCTGGACTTCGGGCACCAGGGCACGGGCGGGGTCCTGGTCAGTGCCGGCGCCAGCTACGACTGGCCGGCCGGCGGGTTCACCCACATGGCACCCGGCGACGTGGCACTGCTGGACACCCTCGACAGCTGGACGGTCCACGTGCCCGGCCACCCCGACGAGGCCGAGGCGCTGCTGCGGCACGCGTACGCCGCCGGGGACGACCGGGTGTACGTCCGGCTCTCCCAGCAGTCGAACGCCGCGCCGCGCCCCCTCGGTGACCTGCGCTTCCAGAGCGTACGGGAGGGCCGTGCGGGCGTGGTGGTCGCCGTCGGCCCGCTGCTCGACAACGTCCTCGCGGCGACCGAGGGCCTCGACGTCACGGTCCTGTACGCGGCCACCGTGCGCCCCTTCGACGACGCTGCCCTGCGCTCCGCCGCCGGGCGGGCCGCGGCCGACGTGGTGCTGGTCGAGCCGTACCTCGCCGGCACCTCGGCGGCGGCCGCGGGGCGGGCCCTGACCGAGGTCCCGCACCGCGTGCTCGCCCTCGGCGTCGGGCGGGCGGAGCTGCGCCGCTACGGGACCGTCGAGGAGCACACCGCCGCCCACGGCCTGGACGCCGGCTCCCTCCGGCAGCGGATCACCGCCTTCCTGCGCTGAGGCCGGCGGGCCGCCGGGGCCCCTCACCCGCGGCGGTCCTCCCGGCCGCGCAGCAGCTCCGCCAGCTCGGCGGCGAGCGCCTTGACCGTCGTGAGGCCCTGCGTCCCCCACCGCCTCGGCACCACGTCCACGGCGCACACCGTGCCGAGGACGAAGCCGCCCCGGTCGGTGAGGGGCGCTCCGAGGTACGAGCGCACGCCGCTCTCATCGACGACGGCGTTGCCCGCGAAGCGCGCGAAGTCGCGTACGTCCTCCAGCACCAGGGCCCTGCGCCGCACCACCACGTGCGGGCAGTAGCCGTGGTCCCGGGGCAGCACCCGGGCGGGGTAGCCGCTCGCCGCGGCGTCCGGGCCGTGGTGCAGGCCCGCGAAGAACTGCCGTTCCTCGCCGACGAAGTTGACTCCGGCGTAGGGGGCCTCCAGCGTCCGGGCGACCCGGCGCGCGAAGGCGTCGAGTTCCTCGTCGGCCCGCTCGCCCAGGTCCATCTCACGCAGCCGCACCGCCCGCGCGGGCGCTTCCCGGTCCACCGGGGTGAGCAGCAGGTGGCCGGTCGATTCGTAGTAGGTCATGGCGGTTCCCCCGGATCCGAATGTGGTGGGCGGCCCTGTCGGGCCGTGGACAGCAGGTGGTGGACGAGGGCGGCCAGGGCCCCCGTACCGGAGCGGGTCAGCCGGGCGTCGCAGCGTACGACGGGTACGTCCGGGCCCAGCCCCACGGCCTCGCGGACCTCCTCGGACGTGTAGCGGTGGCTGCCGTCGAACTCGTTGACGGCGACGACGAAGCCGATCCCCCGCCGTTCGAAGAAGTCCACGGCGGGGAAGCAGTCGGCGAGGCGGCGGGTGTCGGCGAGGATCACCGCGCCGAGCGCCCCCGCGCACAGCTCCTCCCACAGGAACCAGAAGCGCTCCTGCCCGGGCGTGCCGAAGAGGTACAGGACGTGCCGGTCGTCCAGGGTGATGCGCCCGAAGTCCAGCGCGACCGTCGTGGCCGTCTTCGCGGCCGGCCCGTCGACCCGGTCGGAGCCCTCGTCGTCCAGCCCGCTCAGCAGTTCCTCCGTGCACAGCGGCTCGATCTCGCTCACCGCGCCCACGAAGGTGGTCTTCCCGGCCCCGAACCCGCCCGCGACCAGGATCTTCAAGGTCGGGGGCAGAGCCGGGGCCGCCGTCTCACAGCCGTCCGCGCAGGCCATCGAGCACCGCCCTCAGCAGCGACAGGTCGTCGGCGGCGAACGAGCCGCCGCCGTGGGGGAACCGGGGCGCCTGTGCCATGACGGCCCCGTACTCCATCAGGTCGGACAGCAGCACCTTCACCACCACGGCCGGGAGCCGGAGCTGGCCGGCCACCTCGGCGACCGTCACCGCCGCCGCGCCCGCGCACATGCGCAGGGCGAGGGTGTGCTCGGTGCCGAGCGGTACCCCCGGGCGGACGCCGGTCGCGGTCATCAGGGACAGCAGGTCGAGGGTGACGGAGGGGCGGGTGCGGCCGCCGCTCGCCGTGTACGGGCGCATGACGCGGCCGGCGGAATCGTCCAGCCAGGGTGTGTCCCGGGCCGTGGGGAAACCGCCCGCCGGGAAACCGTTGACCCCCCTCGCCCAGGCCCTCATCGCTCCGTGTCGGCGACGGGCCGGCGCGGCGGGGCCGCGAGGTACGGCCGTACGCTCTTGACCAGCATCGCCATCTCGTAGCCGAGTACGCCGGCGTCGGCCTCCCGGTCCGCGAGCACGGCCAGGCAGGTGCCGGAGCCGGCCGCCGAGACGAAGACGAGCGCCGTGTCGAGCTCCACGACCACCTGCCGGACCTCGGCGCCGTCCCCGAAGCGGGCTCCGGCGCTGCGTCCGAGGGAGTACAGGCCGCAGGCGAGGGCGGCCATGTGGTCGGCGCTGTCGGAGTCCATGCCGTGGACGCAGGTGACGAGTCCGTCGGCGGTGAGCAGGACCGCGCTACGGGTGTACGGCACCCGTTGGACGAGACCGCTGAGCAGCCAGTCGAGATCGGAGAGGCTGCCTGTCTTGGTCGCCAGTTCGCCGGCCATGGGGGTGTGCTCCTTGCTGGGGTTCATGCCTGTTCGTCCGACTGGGCGAGGCCGAAGCCCCGCTGGAAGGCCGCCATCAGGCCGGGGTCGTGCACGGGTTGTTCGGTCGCGTCGGCCCGCCGGGGGGCGGGGGTGTCGCGCAGCTGGGGCGCGAGGTGCTGCTGGGCGTTGCGCCGGGGCAGGGACGGCCGGGCCGCCTCGGGGGCGGAGGTCTGGTGCGGGATGCGGCGCGGCAGGGGGACGGGGGCCGGTGTCCCGGAGGCGGGGGCGGGCCCCGGCTGCGGTTCCGTCGGCCGTGCGACCGCCGGGTGCCCTCCCGGGCCGGGGCGCCTGACCGGTTCGAGCCCCATGGGCGGTGCCGGCTCCGGGGCTGCGGGGGCTGCCGGGACCGCTGGGGCTACCGGGACCGGTGGGGCTGCCGGGGCTGCCGCCCGGGCCGCTCCCGGATCCGTGCCGGTGTCCGGCGGCCAGGCGGCGTCCGGAGCCGGTCCCGCGCCCCGGGCGGGGTCCGCGTCCAGGGGCCGGGCCGGCTCCACGGCCCGGACCTCCGGAGCCGGCAGTGGGGACCGTACCGCCGGGGCCGGGGCCTCTCGGCGGACGGCGGGCTGCGGGGCCGGGACCGAAAGCGGGTCCGGCCAGGAGACGGTGCCCCACGAGGTGGCGCGCGAACCGCCCGCCGCGTCGGCCGCGTTCGGCGGCTCCGCCCCCAGCAGGCCCTGGGGCAGCACCAGCACGGCGAGCACCCCGCCGTAGATGTTGGACTTCAGCTCGACGGCGATCCCGTGCCGCCGGGCCAGCGCCGACACCACGAACAGGCCGATCCGGCCGTCGGCCAGCAGGTGCCGGACGCTCACCTGGTCCGGGTCGCGCAGCAGGGTGTTCATCCGGTGCTGCTCCTCCGCCGGCATGCCCAGTCCGCGGTCCTCCACCTCGACCGCGATCCCGGCCGTGACCCGCTCCGCCCGCACCACCACGTCCGTGTCCGGGGCGGAGAACACGGTGGCGTTCTCCACGAGTTCGGCCAGCAGGTGCACCACGTCGGCGACGGCGTGGCCCCGGACGGTGCCGCCGGCCGGGGGCACCACCTTGACCCGTGTGTACTGCTCGACCTCGGCGACCGAGGAGCGCAGCACCTCGCTCAGGTCGATGGGCCGGGTCCACTGGCGCCGGGAGGCGGCCCCGCCGAGCACGGCGAGGTTCTCGGCGTGCCGGCGGATCCGGGTGGCGAGGTGGTCGACGTGGAAGAGCTCCTTCAGCAGGTCGGGGTCCTCGACGGTGTCCTCCAGCCCGTCGAGCAGCGAGATTTCGCGGTGCACGAGCGACTGGAGCCGGCGGGCGAGGTTGACGAACACCTCCACCTTGCGGTCGCTGTCGGTCGGAGGGGCCGGCAGGGCCAGCCGTACGAGGGTCGCCTGCGCCTGCTCCCGAGCGACCCTCAACTCCTGCGCGAGCAGCCAGAACTCGTCCACTCCGGCCTGATCGCCCTCCGGCGGGGCGCCCGCCCGGTCCCCGCGCGCGGGGCGGGCCACCGCCTCGCCGCGCTGTAGCCGCTCGCCGGCGGTCCGCAGCTCCTCGCGCCCCCGCACGCTGGAGCGGCGCAGCGCCTCGCAGCGGTCGCGGACGGCCTTGGCGGCACGCTGGGCCCCGAGGAGGGCGGCGGCGAGCGCGCCGACGGCGAGCAGGGCGCAGCCCGCGAGCACCGGCCACAGCCGGTCGTCCCGTTCGCCGGAGCCCCCGCCGAGGTGGAGGGTGAACATGACCGCGGCCGCCCCGCTCAGCCCGGCGGCGAGCGTGGGCAGCACGGCGGCGCGGACCATCTGCGGGCGAATCTGGCGGCCCGGCCCCGTCGCGGCGTGTCTCGACGGGGCGTGGCGGGCGGCGCGGAGTCCGGACATCGGCGTCCTCGGTACGTGGGGCCCGGCCCCCAGCGTGTCGCGGGGCCCGGTGTTGATCACCGGATACCCACGCTAGACCGCACGCTCCCGCGGAAGTCGCCCAGTTGGGGAACTTCACCGGGGTGCTTCCCGCTCCCGATGGAGCGCTCGTACGACAGCCCGAATGCGCCGGTCGCGCGGACACGGGCCGCGTCGCCCCGCATGGGCGCTGCAGGTTCGGGCAGGGGCAGGGCCACGGGACGAACCAGGAGGGAGCAGCCATGGAGGGCACGGCGGAACGGGGTCAGGAGCCGCGGAAGGGCCGGGAGGAGCGGGCGCAGGACCATCCCGGTCCCGACCCGGTGCACCCCGAGGCCAGTAAGCCGGTGGCGGGGACGACGCCCGAGGACCTGAGGAGGCGGCAGGAGCGGAGGATGGGCGGCGGGCACGGCGGGGACAAGCAGCACGGCGACCACGGCGAGCACGGATCGCGGTGACGGCCTCGGATCGGGCTGACGCCCACGGACCGCACTGAGGTCTGCGGACGGGCTGGCAGCCGCGGGGTGACGGCGCCGCCGCCTACGGGCCTTCGTCGTACGTACCGGCTTCGATCTCCAGCGCGAGTTCCTGGAGGACCTGGATCGAGGAGATGTCCGTCCGGCCGCTGTCGTGCGCCATCGCCAGGCTGGTGAAGGCGAGGCTGAAACCGGAGACCATCGTGTGCAGGGCCGGGCCCAGCGCCCGGGCCACCAGTGCCGCGACCTCCTGGGGGGAGGCGTCGGCGGGCACCCGGATGGAGGGCAGCATCTCGTTGAGGAGCAGCGTGGCCACTCCGGCCGTGTCCGGCGGGGCGTCGTCGTCCTCCGCGAAGTCTCCTGCCTCGGCGGCCCGGCGGATGTCCTGGGCGTCGGTGAGGATGCCGATCACCCGCTTGAGTACCTCTGCGCGTTCCATTCCGGGGAGCGTAGTCCCGCGCCACGCCCCCGCCCAGGTCACGCGCGGCCGCGCGCAACGGTGGCGCGCTCGCTATCGTGGGTCACCGAGCAGCCCGTCGAGCGAAGGCGGTGAGCATGGCGGCAACCTTTCCGGTACCACCCGTCGGGTCCGCGGCGGCCGAGGCGACCCTCGTCTCCCCGGTCGGTTCCCACAACGAGTGGGACCCCCTGGAGGAGATCATCGTCGGGCGGCTCGACGGCGCCACCTTCCCCTCCAGGCATCCGGTCGTGGCCTGCAACATCCCTCCCTGGGCGGCACGCCTGCAAGGGCTGGCGGCCGGCCACAGGTACCCGCGCGTGCTGGTCGAGTCGGCCCGGCGGGAACTCGAGGACTTCGTCGTCCTCCTCCAGTCGCTGGGGGTCACGGTCACCCGGCCGGACCCGGTGGACCACTCACGGCGGTTCGCCACCCCCGACTGGTCCTCGCGCGGCTTCTGCCACAGCTGCCCCCGGGACAGCATGCTCGTCGTCGGTGACGAGATCATCGAGACCCCGATGGCCTGGCCGTGCCGGTACTTCGAGTCCCACGCCTACCGCACGGTCCTCAAGGACTACTTCCGACGCGGCGCCCGGTGGACGGCGGCCCCGAGGCCGCAGCTCACCGAGGCCCTGTACGACGCGGACTACCGCGTCCCCGAGGACGGTGCGCCCATGCGCTACATCCTCACGGAGTTCGAGCCGGTCTTCGACGCCGCCGACTTCGTACGGGCGGGGCGGGACCTGTTCGTGACGCGGAGCAACGTCACCAACCGCATGGGGATCGAATGGCTGCGCCGCCATCTCGGACCGGTGTACCGGATCCACGAGATCGAGAGCCGCTGCCGGACGCCCATGCACATCGACACCACGTTCATGCCGCTCTCGCCCGGCCGGGTGCTGGTCAATCCCGAGTACGTCGACGTGGGCCGCCTGCCCGAGGTGCTGCGTTCGTGGGAGGTCCTGGTGGCGCCGGAACCGGAGCCGGTCGACGAGGCCCTGCTCAGGATCACGTCGATGTGCGGCAAGTGGCTCAGCATGAACGTCCTGATGGTCGACGAGAAGCGGGTGATCGTGGAGCGCCGGCAGACCGGCATGCTCAGGGCGCTGGAGGCGTGGGGCTACGAGCCGATCCCGTGCGACCTGCGGCACTACGCGCCGTTCGGGGGCTCGTTCCACTGCGCGACGCTCGATGTCCGCCGCCGCGGCACGCTGGAGTCGTATTTCCCCTGAGGTCGGGGGATCCGGCCCGCCGGAGCCGCCCTCCGGCCGGGGGCCGGGGCCGCGCCGCCGCCCGGTCCCGGCTCCCGGCCCCCGGCCCCCGCCGGTCAGGAGGCGGGGTACGGGGCGTACTTGAGGCGCCGCGCGAGGTGGGCGGCGTTGGCGGCCAGGGTGGCGGTGGTCGCCGCGGTCTTCTTCGGGGTTTCGCCCAGGTCCTGGTAGTCGGTCCCCTGCATGGCCTCGCCGACCCAGTACGTGACGGCGTTCGCCGGGAGGGTGAAGCCGACGTCGTTCAGGCCCTGGAAGAGGTCGGCGCTGACCTTGTGGGCGCCGTCCTCGTTGCCGACGACGCAGACGCCGGCGACCTTGCCGTAGGTGAGGGGGCGGCCCTCCTCGTCGCTCTCCCCCAGTTCGGCGTCGAGGCGTTCCAGGACGCGCTGGGCGACGCTGGCGGGGTGGCCGAGCCAGATCGGCGTGGAGAGGATCAGGATGTCGGTGCCGAGGATCGTCTCGCGGATCTCGGGCCACGCGTCGCCGTTCCCCATGTCGGTCCGGACCCCGGGGCGGACGTCGTGGTCGACGACGCGGATGGTCTTGCCCGTGACGCCGTGGTCCGCGAGGGCGGCCATGGTCTGTTCCGCCAGCAGGTGCGAGCTCGAAGGGGCGGGGGACGGCGTCAGCGTGCACACGAGCGCGACGGCGCGCAGCGGGGTGGTCTCTTTGGCTTCCATGCCGCGCGCTTACCCAGAACGCCGTGACCGACCCGGCCGGGCGCATACTGGCCCCATGACCCGGGCGACGGCCGCCGTCCGGAAGCTGAGGCGGCAAGCCGGCGAGGCGGTCTTCCTGCGCGTCGCCGGACCCGACGGCGCGCGCAACCGCGAGCGGATCCACGGCACCCCGGGGCCCCGGTGGTTCGAGCCGGGGCGGCCGGTGCGGCAGGTGCACGGGGACGCGTCGATGTTCGTCGGCGGTCTGGCGGCCCTGCTGCTCCAGTCCCTGCACCCGCTCGCGATGGCGGCCGTGGCGGCGCACTCGGGGTACCGGGGCGACCCGTGGGGGCGGCTGCAGCGCACCAGTACCTTCCTGGCGGTCACCACCTTCGGTACGAGCGCCGACGCGGCGGCGGCCGTGGAACGCGTCCGGGAGGTGCACGCGCGGATCCGGGGCCGGACGGCCGACGGGGTGCCGTACCGGGCGGACGACCCGGAGCTGCTGACCTGGGTGCACATCGCGGAGGCGTACTGCTTCCTGCGGGCCCACCAACGGTACGGCCGGCACCCCCTGGACCCCTCGGGCCGCGACGGGTACCTCGCCGACACCGCGCGGGTGGCGCGGGCCCTGGGCGCGGAGCGGCCGCCGGAGGACGAGCGGGAGCTGGCGCTGCGGATGGCCGGGTACCGGCCCTCGCTGCGGCCGACGGCGGCTTCCCGGGACACCGCCCGGTTCCTGCTGGCCGATCCGCCGCTGCCGGGGGCCGCCCGGCTGCCGTACGCGCTGCTGGCGGCGGCGGCCGTGGAACTGCTCCCGCCCTGGGCGAGGTCGGCGGTCACGTCCGCTCCGCTGCCCGTGGTCGCGCGGGTCCCGGCGCCGGTGGCCCGCGTCGGCGGTCATGCCGTGACGTGGGCGCTGCGCTGGGTGCTGTATCCGCCCCCGCCGTCGGACCCCTCCGGTCCGGACGAGGTCCGCTGAGGGCGCTCGGCTGGGGGCGGCACGGGGCGACCACCTTACCCACGACAAGACGCGACGTCTCGTATTGACCGAGCCCCGCACATCCGGCACACTGATCACCCGAAGCAAGACGCAACGTCTCGTCTCAGTAGGAGTGACCGTGAAGCAGCGAACGATCCCCGTCAGCGCCGAGGTGCGGCTGTGGACGCAGGAGCACGGCGATCCCCGGAACCCGGCCCTGCTGCTGGTCATGGGGGCCGGCGCCTCGGGCCTGGGGTGGCCCGACGAACTGGTCGCGGCGCTCGCTCGGCAGTACCGCGTCATCCGCTACGACCACCGTGACACCGGCCGCTCCAGCTGGTCCTTCGACGAGCACCCCTACCGCGTCCTCGACCTGGCCGAGGACATCGTCACCGTTCTCGACGCCTACGGAGTGGACCGCGCCCACGTGGTCGGCATGTCCATGGGCGGCATGCTGACCCAGCTGCTCATGACCGACCACCCCGAGCGGGTCATCAGCGCCACCCTGATCGGAACCTGCGCACTGAGCAGCCGCACCCCCGACGAGGAGCTGCCGGGCATCGACGCGGAGATCCTCGGCATGTGGGCGACCCCTTGGGAGGACCGCGGTCTCGAAGCGGAACTCGACCGCAGGGTCGGGCACTGGCGGGCGCTCAACGGCACCGGAACACCCTTCGACCCCGAGGAGTTCCGCGCGCTGGAACGCCGGATCATCGAGCACGCGGGCCGGTACGACGCCCCCATGACCCACGGGCGCGCCGACCACTCCGGCATGGACCGCACCGAGCAGCTGGCCCGCAACGAGGTGCCCACGCTGATCACCTCCGCCGACGCCGAACCCGTGTTCCCCCCGGCGCACGCCCGCCACCTCGCCCGGTCGATCGCCGGCTCCCGGCTCGTCGAGATGCCCGGCATGGGCCACGCCCTCCCCCGGGCCCAGCTCCCACGACTGGCCGAAGCGATCCTCACCCACGCCGCCCAAGCCGACCAGCGGGCGTAGGGGGTTCGCCACGGAGCGGCTTCTTTCCTCTCAGGAAAACAGATGGTAGTTTCCTGTGAGGAAAGAAGACACGGAGCACACGATCAGGGATGCCGCACATGACTGCCCACGACGCCCGGACCGCCCTGGACGCCATTCACCACCGCCGACAGCAGACGTTCGACGCATACCTCCGTCACGCCTACTCCCGCCCCTACCTGATCGTCTCGGCGCTGGGCCTGTTCGCCGTGTGCTCGTCCTTCGACCTGCCGAGCCCGTGGAACACCGCCGCGGTCCTGGCGGGCAACGCCCTGACCCTGGGCGGGCTGTTCGTGCACCAGCGCCGGGCCCCCGTCCGCCGCAGGGCCGCCGGCCCGGAGGCCCTGTCCTACGCGGTCTTCGGCGTCCTGCTCCTCGTGTTCTTCTGGGCGGTGGCCATCGCCGCGTACTTCACCGGCCTGCCGGCACGGCACACGTTCGCCGCCGCCGTCACCGCGCTGACGGCCGTGGGCGCCTCGTACGCGCTCCGCCCCGCCCTCGAGACCATGATCCGCGGGAACGGCCGGGGCTGATGGACCCCGACTTCGACGAGTTCCTGCACGTACCGGCACGGCTCTCGGTCGTCGCACTGCTGGCCCCGGCCGACTGGGTCGAGTTCGGCTTCGTCCGGGACACCGTGGGCACCAGCGACTCGGCCCTGTCCAAGCAGATCACCGCCCTCACCGACGCCGGCTACGTCGAGGTACGCAAGACGCGCAGCCGCACCGGCCGGCACACCCACCTCCGCCTCACTCCGCACGGGCGGCAGGCGTTCCAGCGGCACGCCTCGGCGCTGGAGAGGATCGTGGCGGCCGCCCGCGACCCCCGGGCATAGCCGCCCCGAGCCGTCACCGCTCTTCGGCGAGGTCCAGTTCCCCCGCGCGGGACTCGTCCGCTGCGGCTTCCACCGGCTCGGGGCGACGCCACGGCCGGGCGATCGGATGGGAGACAGGACGCCACCACGGCTCCGCCGGCAGCCTGCCGGCGGGCTCGAAGGGCTCGCCGGGACGGGGGACCGCCACCGGCTGGCCCACCTCCTCGGCGGCATCGACCGTCCACTCGCCCGGCTCCGCCCAGGCGTGGAAGGCCAGGTTGAAGGTGCCCCAGTGGATCGGCAGCAGGACGCCGTGCGGTTTGGAGCCCTGCAGGTCGAGGTGGGCCTGGACGCCCTCCTGGGGGGTCATGTGGATGTCCGGCCAGCCGCCCGGCAGCGGAACGTAGTCCGTGTGGTTCTCCGGCCAGTGCTGGGAGTAGGCGCCGATCTGGATCATCGTGGCGTCGAACGGCCCGTGCTCGGCGCCGATCTCCTTGAAGCCGGGGAAGTAGCCGGTGTCGCCGCTGTGGAAGATCCGGTGCTCCCCGCCGTTCACGACCCAGGAGGCCCACAGGGTGAACTGCTGGTTGCGCAGGCCGCGTCCGCAGAAGTGCCGGGCGGGCGTGGCGGTGAGCGTGAGGCCGGCGACCTCGGTGGCCTCGTTCCAGTCCAACTCGCGCATCCGGTCCGGGGAGACGCCCCAGCGCTCGAGGTGCGCGCCGACGCCGAGGGGGACCGCGAAGACCGTGTCCGTGCCGGCGAGGGCCTTGATGGTGGGGAGGTCGAGATGGTCGTAGTGGTCGTGGGAGATCACGACGACGTCGACGGAGCCCAGCGAGGCCAGGGGCACGGGGACCGGGTGGAGCCGCTTGGGCCCGGCGAAGGGGAAGGGGGAGCACCGCTCGCCCCACACGGGGTCGAAGAGCACGCGGCGGCCGTCGATCTCCGCGAGCACGCTGGAGTGGCCCATCCAGGTCAGGCGCAACCCGCTCGCCGGCGGCTTGGCGAGGTCGGCGAGGGTGGTCGGGTGCACGGGGATCGGCGCGCCGGGGCTGCGCCGGACCCGCTGCGCCTTGTCGAAGTAGGTCTTCGCGAACTCCGCCATCGACCCGGAGGGCCTGATCCGCGCCCCGACCGGGTTCTGGAAGACGCCGTCGGCGAAGTTCGGCGAGCGCAGGATCCGCTCCAGCCGTGGGCCGGAGGGGTCCGCGCCGAAGGTTTCGGGCCGCAGGGCGCGCAGCCGGGGACGCAGGGGTAGGGAGCCGGTCAAGGCGCCTCCTGGGAAGGTGCAGGCAGGGACGGTCGTACGACTACGACCATCCCAACGCCCACCGGCCCCGCAGGATTCCGCCGCGCCGTGCCCGGGCCGGTGTCGCGACCGTCACCCCGCCCCTCCCCCGCGCCCGCGCTACAGCGGCAGCAGGTCCGGGCGCTTGGCCTCGACGTGGTCGCCGGAGGATTCTCCGCGCAGCCGGCGGCCGATCCACGGCACGAGGTGCTCGCGCGCCCACTGGATGTTGTCCCGGGTCACGTCCACCGAACCGCGCGGCGGGACGGGCGGCCAGGGCTGGTCCGGGTCGGTCGGCACCTCGTAGCCGAGGACCTGCGCGGCACGCAGCGCGACGCGGGTGTGCCCCTCGGGCGAGAGGTGGAGCCGGTCGCCGTCCCAGGCCCGCCGGTCCTGTACGGACTTCAGGGACCAGAGGTCGAGCACGGGGCAGCCGTACCGGTCGGCGATGGCGCGGACGTGCGCGCTGTACGTCGCGACCTTGCCGCGCAGGTGCTTGAGGACCGGCACGCCCCGGGTGTCGAAGCCGGTCGTCACCATCACCAGGCCGACGGAACTCGTGAGGTCGGCCACGGCCGCCTCGAACCGTTCCGCGACGTCGTCCGGGTCGCTGCCGGGGCGGATGATGTCGTTGCCGCCCGCGCAGAAGCTGACGAGGTCCGGTGCGAGTTCCTTGGCCCTGGGGACCTGGTCGGCCACGATCTGGTCGAGGAGCTTGCCCCGCACGGCCAGATTCGCGTAGCGGAAGTCGTGCTCGTCGCGCTGATCGGCCAGGAGCACGGCGAGCCGGTCCGCCCAGCCGAGATAAGAATCCCCGGGTCCCGGGTCCCCCACGCCCTCGGTGAAGCTGTCCCCGATCGCCGCGTACGAGCCGATGGTCTTCAGTGTCGTCTTCGTCGCTGCCACGGAAAGACATCCTTCACCTTGGCAACCAACCTACGCCAACGTAATGAGGGGTTGACGGGCCGTGATCTATACCACGCAGGGGATAAGGAATAAGTACACGTGGGGCCGGGACCCCCCTCGGGTCCCGGCTCCACGCGGGTCACCGTGCCGACGGCGGGTGCCGTCAGATGCTCACGCCCTTGGAGCGGAGGTAGGCGAGCGGGCTGACGTCCGAGCCGTAGGACGGGCCCGTGCGGATCTCGAAGTGGAGGTGCGGGCCGGTCACGTTGCCGGTCGCGCCGGAGAGGCCGATGGCCTGGCCGCCGGTGACGCTCTGGCCCGCCGAGACGGACAGCGAGGAGAGGTGGGCGTACTGGGAGTACTTGCCGTCGGCGTGCTTGATGACGACCTCGTTGCCGTACGCGCCGCCCCAGCCTGCGGAAACGACGGTGCCCGCGCCGACGGCCTTCACGGTGGTGCCGGTGCGCGCGATGAAGTCGACGCCGGTGTGGTAGCCGGAGGACCACATGGCTCCGCTCGCCCGGTACTGGGTGGAGACACCCCCGGCGACGGGGGCGGTGAACCCGGAGGCGGTGGCGGGCGCGGAGGCCTTCTCGCTCTTGGCCGCGGCGCCGGAGCCCTGGGCGGCCGTGCCGCCGGAGGGGCGGGCCGCCGTGCCGCCGGAGCCCTTGGCCGTGCCCTGCGCGGTGCCCTTCGGGGACGAGCTCCCGCCGGTCTTGCCCTTGGAGCCGGCCGGAGCATCGCTCGAGGATCCCTCGGCCGGGGCCGCAGGGGCCTTCGGGGCGGGGGCCGCGGCCCGGCCGCCGCCGAGGGTCAGCTTCAGGCCCGGGTGGATGAGGGACGGGTCGGCGCCGACGGCCTCGCGGTTGTCGGCGTACAGGCGCTCCCAGCCGCCGTCCAGCCGGCGCTCGGCGGCGATCTTGGAGAGGTAGTCGCCGGGCACGACCGTGTAGACGGTGGGTGCGGCGGCGGGGGCCTGCGACGGCAGGGCTTCGGGGGCCTGCGCGCTCTGCGCGGGCGCGGCCTCGGCCGGGGCGGCTCCCGGGGCGGCGTGGGCGCCGACGGCACCCATCAGCGGGAGCGCGAGGGCCGCCCCGCCGGTTCCCGCGACGGCGAGACCGCGGGATATGGAACGGGACTTCGGACGGCGGTGCTTACCCTTTGCGGGCATGGCGGATTCCTCTCCGGCGCCTGCGAGGTGAGCTGTCGGGTTCGGACTGGAGATGTCCGGCCGTACGTGCGGAGCACGGGTTCGGCTTCACCCCAAGCTGCGCCGGAAACGCTCCGGAACAGCGGCCTACCTGGTTCCCCCGCTCCTGCCGCGCGCGATGGTCGGGTGCGGTTCCCGGGCGGCGGCAGGATTAGGCGGTCCACCCGGATCGATCGCGAAGGTAATCGAGCGGGGCACCGGGCAACAAGCCGTGAATTACCTGACGCAATCGCAGATATGAAGGATCAATGGAATTCCGGTCACCCTGCGTCCATTCCGCACCATCAACAACCCCCTCCACAAGGCAATTCGGTTTTCGTGATCAGGCACGCACGGTCACCGTATGATCTGGCTCACGGGGCCCTGCCCGATCTCGCCTCCACATACGGCAAGTTGCTCCCAACCGGATCAATTCGGACACCACAGGACCACACGGAGGAATACACGTGACTCAGCAGATACCCCAGCCCCTTCCGGCCGGACACCAGCCCGGTGCGGAGCTGTCCGGAGTGCGCAACTTCCGTGATGTGGGCGGGTTGCCGACCACCGACGGACGGAGGGTCAGGCCGGGACGACTGTTTCGAAGCGGACATCTGGCGCATGCCACCGAAACCGATGCAGAGTTCCTCGGATCGCTGGGACTGCACACCGTCTTCGACTTCCGCAACGCAGCCGACCATGCCCTGGAGGGCCCGGACGTCGAACTGCCCGGTGTGCGCAACGTGAACATTCCGCTGACGGACCCCGCCGACGGCCGCGAGTTCTGGAAGATGGTCCGCGACGGCGAGCTCGACCAGCTCCGCGGACTCCTGGGCGAGGGCAGAGCGGCCGCCCGCATGAGGGACTCGTACCGCACGATCATCCACACGCGCACCGCCGAACAGAGCCGCGTCGTGCACGCGCTCGCGCTGGACAGCGTGCCGGCGCTCATGCACTGCGCCGCCGGCAAGGACCGGGCGGGGCTGTCGGTCGCGGTGACCCTGCTCGCCCTGGGCGTGGAGCGCGAGGCGATCGTGGCGGACTACCTGGAGTCCAGTGCCCCGCACAACCGCTACCGGGTGCGCCGGGGCGGCGACGCGCCCGAGGCCCGCTCCCCCGAGGTGATGGAACTGCTGGCGCCCCTGTTCGACGCCCGCGCGGAGTACCTGCTGGAGGCCTTCACGGCCATCGACGAACGGTGGGGCGGCGTCGACCGCTACCTCGCCGAGGGGCTGGCGCTCGCCCCCGAGACCCTGGAGCGGCTGCGGGACCGGCTCCTGGACTGAGCGCAGGAGCCGGACGGGCAGCCGGAGGGGGCGGAAGGCGGCCGGAGGGGGCGCGGACGGACCCCCTCCGGCCGGCGCCTCAGCGGTTGCCGACCGCCTGCTTCATCAGGGTCCTGCCGAAGTCCCACATGAGCCCGCCCCCGCCGTGCGCCTCGTCCATGACCTCCTGGAAGGCACCGACGAACCGCTCCACGTCCGCCTCGTCCACGATGAGCGGCGGGATGAGCTTGATGACCTCCAGGTGGTCCCCGGAGACCTGGGTGAGGATCCGGTGCCTGCGCAGCAGCGGCACCACGACCATCTGGGCGAACAGCCCCTTGCGGGCCGCCTGGAGCACCGCCCAGCGGCTGCGCAGGCCCAGGGAGGAGGGCCTGCCGAACTCGATGCCGATCATCAGCCCGCGTCCGCGCACCTCGTGCAGCAGCTCGTACCGGTCCACGAGCGCCGCGAGGCGTCCGCGCAGCAGGTCGCCCATGGCCCGGGCGTTGGCCACCAGCTCCTCGTCCTCCATGACCGACAGCACCGCCAGCCCGGCCGCCATGGCCTGGGCGTTGGAGCCGAAACTGGCCGAGTGCACCAGCACCCGGTCCATGGACGAGTACACCTTCTGGAAGATCCAGTCCTTGCCCAGGGTCGCGCCGACGGGCACGTAGCCACCGGAGAGGGCCTTGGCCACGCACACCAGGTCCGGTTCCACCCCGGGCTCGTGCTGGTACGCGTAGAAGTCCCCGGTCCGTCCGAGGCCGGTCTGCACCTCGTCGGCGATGAGGAGCGCCTTGTGCCGGTGCAGCAGTTCCTGCGCGGCGAGCAGGAACCCGGGCGGGGCCGCGTGCACTCCCTTGCCCTGGACCGGTTCCACCACGAAGGCGGCCACGTCCCCGCGCGCGAGTTCCCGTTCGAGCGCCGCGAGGTCCCCGAGCGCGATCTTCGTGTCCGGCAGCAGCGGGGCGAATCCTTCTCGGAAGCCCCCTTCGCCGTTGACGGACAGCGAGCCCGTGGTCAGCCCGTGGAAGGCGTGGTCGCAGTAGAGGACCCTGGGCCGTCCGGTGGCGTACCGGGCGAACTTCAGGGCGGTCTCCACCGCCTCCGTGCCGCTGTTGCCGAAGAAGACCCGGTCGAGGTGCGGGCTGTACGACAGCAGCTTCTCGGCCAGCAGCCCGGGCAGCGGCTGGCAGTCGAAGCGGGTCAGGTCGGCGAGCCGGGCGTCCAGGACGTCGTGCAGGGCCTGGCGTACCACCGGGTGGTGACGGCCGAGGCCCATCACCCCGAACCCGGCCAGCATGTCGAGGTAGTCGTTGCCCTCGGCGTCCCAGAAGTGGGCTCCCTCGGCCCGCTCGTAGACCTTGTCGAAGCCGATGGTGTGCAGCATGCGGGGCAGCTGGTGGTTGAGGTGGCGGGCGTGCAGCTCGTAGCGCTCCCCGCCGCGCTCGGCCAGCAGCGCGGCGAGGTCGAAGCCCCGGCGCCCGTCGCGTCCGGGGGTCATGCCGACGGTTCCCTGTTGCCGCCCACCGTCTCGCGGGCGGCGCGCAGGGACTCCTTCAGGGATCCCATGGTGGCGAGGACGGCGGTGGGCTCGTAGCCGCAGTGCGCCATGCAGTTCGCGCAGCGGGGGTCCTTGCCCCGGCCGTACTTGCTCCAGTCGGTGTCCTCGATCAGCTCCCGGTACGTGGGCACGTAGCCGTCGCTCATCAGGTAGCAGGGGCGCTGCCAGCCGAAGAGCGAGTAATTGGGAATGGCCCAGGCGGTGCAGGGGAAATCGGCCTTGCCCTCGAGGAAGTCGAGGAAGAGCGGGGAGTGGTTGAGCCGCCAGCGGCGCCGGTTGCCGCCGGCGAAGGCCTTCCTGAAGAGTTCCCGGGTCTGTTCGACGCCCAGGAAGTGCTCCTGGTCGGGTGCCTTTTCGTAGGCGTAGGCGGGCGAGATCATCATCTCGTCGACCTGGAGGTCGTCATTGAGGAAGTTCAGGACCTCGATGATCGTCTGCGGGGTGTCGGTGTTGAAGAAGGTGGAGTTGGTCGTCACGCGGAATCCGCGGCGCTTCGCCTCCTTGATGGCTGCGACCGCCTCGTCGAAGACGCCCTCCTTGGCCACGGATTCGTCGTGGCGTTCGCGCAGGCCGTCGATGTGGACGGCGAAGGCGAAGTAGGGGGACGGGGTGAACTTCTCGATCTTCTTCCGGAGCAGGACGGCATTGGTGCAGAGGAACACGTATTTCCGCCGTGCCACCAGCTGGCGCACGATCTCGTGGATCTGCGGGTGCATCAGGGGCTCGCCGCCCGCGATGGAGACCATGGGCGCGCCGGATTCCAGGACGGCGCCGACCGCCTGGGCGACGGGCATGCGCTGCTTGAGCACCCCGGCCGGGTGCTGGATCTTCCCGCAGCCCTCGCAGGCGAGGTTGCAGGCGTAGAGCGGCTCCAGCTCGACGATCAATGGGAACTTCTCGCGCTTGCGGAGCTTCTGTTCGAGAAGATAGGTCCCGACCCTGATGGACTGTCGCAAAGGCATGGCCATCTGGATTCACCTCCTGGGAAGCAGCAACGAACGGTGCCATTCATAGAACGCGGGCAGTACGGCACGCAGGACACGGAAGGCAGATATTCCACCCCTGACCGTGCCGATGCGGACGAGCTCGTGCTCCGGAGCGTCCACGACCACCCGGACGGCCGCAACGGGACGGCCCGGTGCCGCGGCGGTCCACAGCGTGGCCGCGGACTCCATGTCGACCGCGACGGCGCCGGTGGCGCGCAGCTGCGCGCGCTCCTGGCCGCGGACGACGTGGTCGGATCCGGTCAGTGCGCCGGTGTGCACGGTCCGGCCCGGAGCGGCGCGGGCCAGTGCCTCGGCGAGCAGGGCGGTGCCGGTGCAGGTGATCACCCCGCGGGGGTCCCGGGTCTCCTCGGCGACGACCAGGTCGCCGGGGTGCATGCCGGGTACCAGTCCGGCGCAGAAACCGGTGGCGAGGACCGCCGCCCGGCGCATCCCCGGCCGTTCCAGGGCCCGGGCGACGGCCCGCTCGGCCGCGCGGGGGCCCATGCCGGTACGCAGCAGGGCGCCGGCCCCGGGACCGGCGCGGCCCGCGCTGCGCAGGGCCGCCTGCTCGATGCGCAGCGCGCAGGCGACCAGCAGCGGCGGCGGGTCCGCTCGGGCGGGCATCAGACCCCCCCGGCGGACGGGACGGGCCTCCGGTCCGGGGCGAACGGCTCGCCGTGGAGGTACCGGCCGAGGGCGGTGAGGGGGAACACCTGCCGGTAGAGGTGGTAGTTGATGGAGAAGTCCCAGGGGAAGCCGGTCCCGGTGAAGTGCGGCTCGTCCCAGGTCCCGTCGGGGCGCTGGGTCTCCACCAGGTACGCCAGGCCCCGCCGGACGGCACGGCCCTCGCGTTCGCCGGCCGACAGCAGGGCCATCAGCGCCCAGGCGGTCTGCGAGGCGGTCGAGGCGCCCTTCCCGGCCCAGGAGCGGTCCTGGTAGGAGCGCTGGTCCTCGCCCCAGCCGCCGTCCTCGTTCTGTACGGATTCCAGCCAGCGCACGGCCCGCCGGACGGCGGGGTGCGAGGGCGCGATGCCGGCGGCGGTGAGGGCCGGGACCACCGAGCCGGTCCCGTACACGTAGTTGGTGCCCCAGCGGCCGAACCAGGAGCCGTCCGCCTCCTGTTCGGCGAGCAGCCAGGCGATGCCCCGCCGGGCGCGCGGGTCGGCGGCCCTGCCCTCGGCGGCGAGCATCTCCACCACGTGGGCGGTGACGTCGGCCGAGGGCGGGTCGATCACCTCGCCGAAGTCGCAGAAGGGCAGCCGGTTGGGGAAGGGGCTGGTGTTGTCGGCGTCGAAGGCGCCCCAGGCGCCGTTCCTCGACTGCATCCCCAGGTTCCAGGACACCCCGCGGGCGATGGCGGCCTCGACCCTGGCCGGTTCGGGGTGGCCGGGGCTGATGCGGCGCAGCGCCAGGACCACTTCGGCCGTGTCGTCGATGTCGGGGTAGTTGTCGTTGTGGAACTCGAAGGCCCAGCCGCCGGGCTCGAGTCCGGGCCGGCGCACGGCCCAGTCCCCGGGGCGGCGGATCTCCTCGCCCAGCATCCAGTCGGCGGCCTTCACCAGGGCCGGGTGGTCGGCGGGGAGGCCCGCGTCGGCCAGGGCGATGGCCGCGAGGCAGGTGTCCCAGACCGGGGACTGGCAGGCTTCGACCATCCGGGCGCCGTCCTCGCGCCACACCGAGAAGCGGTCGAGGGATTCCAGTCCGGCGCGCATCACCGGGTGCTCCAGGTCGTAGCCGAGCAGGTGCAGGGCGATCACCGAGTACACGGCGGGGGGCTGGATCCCGCCCCAGCAGCCGTCGTTCTCCTGGCGTTCGATGATCCAGCGGGCGGCGGAGTCCATGGCCGCCTTGCGCAGCCGGCGCGGGGCGAGCCGCCGGTAGAGGTGCAGGGCCTTGTCCATCCGCTGGAAGGCTCCGTCCCAACTGGCCAGCGGAGCGAGGGGTTTGGCCGGGACGGGGTTGCGCGCGTCGGTGTGCAGCTCGTCGAGCGCGAAGGGGGCGGGGCGGACGGGGCGCAGCGCCGAGACCACGGTGAGCGGGACGATGGTCTGGCGGGCCCAGCAGCCGAAGTCGTAGATGTTCAGCGGCACCCAGGGCGGCAGGAACACCAGCTCGGGCGGCAGCTCCGGCAGGTGGTCCCAGCTCCACCAGCCGAACAGGGCCAGCCAGATGCGGGTGAAGACCCGCGCGGCGGCGATCCCCCCGTGGGCCCGGATCCAGGCCGAGGCGCGGGCCATGTGCGGGGCGTCGGGCGGGTCCCCGGCCAGGCGCAGGGCGACGTACGCCTCGATGGTGGCGGAGAGTTCGGGCGGTCCGCCGTGGAAGGTGGCCCAGGTCCCGTCGTCGCGCTGCTCGCCCCGGATGAACAGGGCGGCGGCGTGGGTGACGGCTTCGTCCCGGATGCCGAGGAACTGGCGCAGCAGCAGGTCCTCGGCGTCCATGGTGACGTTGGTCTCCAGGTCGCCCTTCCACCAGCCCGCCGGGTCCTGGCGGGCCAGCAGCTCGGCGGTGGCCCGGTCGGCGGCGTCCTGGACGGCCTTCCGCAGGCCGGTGCCGCCGCCGGACGGTGCCGTGGCCACGGCGGCCGGGACCGCCGTGCTGTCGTGTCGCGGATCCGCGCCGTCGGTGATCGCACCGCCGCCGTCGGTCGTCGCTGTCATGGCTTCCCCTTCGAACAGTGCTTCTGCTGTGCCCGGGTCTGCCGTCGGCCGGGGTCCCTTCAGGAGGGGTCCCCGGCCGGCGACTCGCGATTCATATCCACTTTCCGGCGGAGATCACCTCTTGCGCACGACGACGAAGTCGGCGAGGGCGACGAGCTGCTCGCGCACCCGCTGCGGCATGTCCACGTCGTCGAGGGCCCGAATGGCGATGGTGTGCTGGCGGCGCGCCTCGTCGGCGGTCCACTGGCGGCCGCCGGCGGCCTCGATGAGGGCGGCGCGGTGGGCGAACTCCTCCTCGGAGAAGTTCTCGAAGTCGTTGCTCTTGGCGTCGGCCGCGAGCAGCCGCGCGAGTTCCTCGCAGGCGGGTCCGCCCGCGGCGAGGGCCGCGACGACGGGCAGGGACTTCTTGCGCTGGCGCAGGTCGCTCCAGGTCTGCTTGCCCGTGGACTCCGGGTCGCCCCAGATGCCGAGGAGGTCGTCGACGGCCTGGAAGGCGAGGCCGAGGTGGTAGCCGTACTCCTCCAGCTTGTCGGCCGTGCGGTCGTCGGCGCCGCCGAGCACGGCGCCGATCGACACCGAGCACGCGAGCAGGGCTCCGGTCTTGTTCCCCTCCATCTCGAGGCATTCCCGAACGCTGACGCGCTCGCGGTGCTCGTACGAGATGTCCTGGGCCTGGCCGTCGATGAGCTTGCGGCTGGCGGTGGTCAGGCGGCGGGTCGCCCGGCCGGCCTCGACGGTGCCCAGCTCCAGCAGCACCTCGTTGGCGAGGGCGAACAGGGCGTCGCCGACCAGGATGGCGAGGGCGGGCCCGTGCACCTTCCACACCGTGTCGCGGTGGCGGCGCTGTTCGTCGCCGTCCATCAGGTCGTCGTGCAGCAGCGAGAAGTTGTGGACGAGCTCCACGGCGACGGCGCCGGGGACGCCGACCTCGGCGGAGGCGCCCGCCGCCTCGGCGGAGAGCAGCGCGAGGGCGGGGCGCACGGCCTTGCCGCTGTCGCCGTCCGCCGGGTTGCCCTGGGCGTCGATCCAGCCGAAGTGGTAGGCGGCGACCGTGTCCATGGGTGCCGCGAGCCGGCTCACCGCCGCGCGGAGCACGGGCGTCGACAGCGTGCGGCCGCGTTCGAGGAGGGCCAGGGTGTCGGACTTCTCCACTCCCCCGCCGGCTCCGCCCGTGCCGGCATCCGTGTTCTCGACAGCCGGGTTCCCCGGGTTCACTGGCTCTCCTCTGGTTCCTGTACGTGCTGTGCTGGTGGTAGTGGTGCTCATACCGCCTCCTGCAGGGGGTGTTCGCGGGGGCGGCCGAGAGCGGCCAGCGCGGCGTGGGCCGCGCCGAGGCCGCTGCGGACGGCGCTCTCCATGGTCGCGGGCCAGCCGGTGGCGGTCCACGCACCGGCGAGATAGAGCCCCGGCGTGTCGGTGCGGGGGCCCGGGCGCAGCCGGCCGACGCCGGGGCTGGGGGCGAAGGTGGCGGTCCGCTCGCGGGTGACGAAGAAGTCCCGTACCTTCGCACCCCGCGCGGCCGGCAGCAGCCGCTCCAGCTCGGGCAGGTACTTGGTGCGCAGCGCCGATACGGGCTCGTCGATGTCGTCCTGGGCCACCGACTGGGACAGGGCCAGGTACTGGCCGCCGTCGGCGAGTCCGGAGGCGTCGGTGCGGTCGAAGACCCACTGGACGGGGGTGCCCAGCGCCGCGAAGAAGGGCTGCTTGAGCACCTTGCGGTCGTAGACGACGTGGACGTTGAGGATGGGGGCGGTGCCGATGTCGAGGAGCTTGTCGGGGTCGGCCAGCGCTCCGGCGGGCAGCAGGGCGTGCGCCTCGCGCTGCGGGACGGCGAGTACGACGGTGCCCGCGTCGAGGGACTCGCCCTCGGTGTCGACCCGCCAGGCCCCCTCCTCGGTACGGGAGACCGAGGTGACCCGGGTGCGCAGCTCGGTGCGTACGCCGGCGGCGTCGAGGGCCTTGCGGGCGAGGGTGTCGTGGAGGTCGCCGAGCGGGACGCGGGCCCAGCCGATGTCGGCGGCGCCGTTCTCGGAGAGCAGGCCGGTCTTGAAGACCATGGCGGCCAGGCCCAGCGAGGACTGCCCGGCGGTGGCGTTGAGGGTGGCGATGCCGACGAGGTCCCACAGGGCGTCGACGGTGCGCGGCGACTGCCCGTACCGGGCGAGCCAGGTGCCGAAGTCGAGCCCGTCGAGCGCGGGGTCGGCGGGGTCGAGGCGGCGCAGCGCGAGGGCGGCGCGGCCGACGCCCGCCCGCTCGGCGAGCGAGAGGTGCGGGTAGGTGGCCAGTGAGGCGGCCAGGTGCAGGGGCACGGGCAGCGCGCTGCGGCGAAGCCGTCCGAGCCGGGGTCCGCGGGGGTGTGCCACGTCGAGGACGGGCACGTCGAGCCGGTCCTGGAGCGGGGCGAGGTCCGTGCCGTCCACGCGGTCGAGGAACCACCGGTAGGCGGTGCAGCAGCGCAGGTAGACGTGCTGGCCGTTGTCGACGGTCAGGTCGCCGCGCTTGAAGGAGAAGGCGAGGCCGCCGAGCCGCGGGCGCCCTTCGAGCAGGGTGACCCGCATTCCCGAGTCGGCGAGTTCGAGCGCGGCCGTGACGCCGGCGAGCCCGCCGCCGATGACGACGGCGTGCTGGTCGCTGCCGCTCATGACGCCTCCTGGGTGGTGCTCCGGCCCTCCGGGCCGATGGGTGCGGCGCTCCGGTCGGAGCCCGTCCGGACGGGCCCGGCCGCTCGGCGGGCGGTGCGCCCGCCGCCGGCGCCCGCGGTGAGGGACGCGTCCCGGCCCGGCCGGGTTGCCCGGGCGGCGCCGACGGCCGCGGCGGTGTTCCCCGGGCGCGCGGCCCGCGCCGCACGGCTCCGGCGGGCGGCGGACGGCGCGACGGCGGACAGCGCGACGGCGGAACGGTGACGGTCGCCGGCCGGTCCGGCGGCGGCGGCACGGACCCCGTCGTCCGCGCGGGCTGCCGGGCGCGGGAGGTCCGTGGGCGGCATCAGGTCCGCCTCCGGGTGCTCTGGCGCGAGACGGTGCGGGCGTCGAGGCCGGACAGGCCGCGTACGGCCACGTACGCCTTCTCGTGGGGCGGGAGCGAGACGCGTCCGCGCAGCACCGCCTCCGGTTCCCGCTCGATGCGGTCCAGGAGGCGCCGGTAGATCCCCGCCATGGCGGCCACGCAGGCGCCGCTGCGCCGGTCGAGCATCGGCAGCAGCCGGTAGCCCTCGACGAACAGGGCGCGGGCGCGGCGGACTTCGTGGTGCACGAGCCCGGCGAAGTCGGAGCCGGCGGGGGCGCGGCCGTCCTGGAACCCCTCGGAGCAGCCGAACTTGGCGAGGTCCTCGGCGGGCAGGTAGGTCCGTCCGTTGCCGGCGTCCTCGCGGACGTCGCGCAGGATGTTGGTGAGCTGGAGGGCCAGGCCCAGGGTGTCGGCGTACTCGTCGGCGCGGTCCGCCGGGCCGACCGTGCCGAACACGCCGAGCGAGAGCCGCCCGATGGCCCCGGCCACGCAGCGGCAGTAGGTCTTGAGGTCGTCCCAGGTCTCGTACTCCTCGCCGCGGACGTCCATCAGGACGCCGTCGATGAGTTCGTCGAGGCCGCCGAGGGGGATCGGGAAGCGGCGCGCGGCGTGGGCGAGGGCGACGGCGACCGGGTCGGTGTCGTCCTCGTCGATCTCCTCGGCCCGGATCCGTCCGAGGAGGGCGCGGGTCTCCTCCAGCCGGGCCAGCTTGGCGCCGGGGGCCAGGGTGCCGTCGCCGATGTCGTCGACGCGCCGGGAGAAGGCGTACAGCGCGGACATCGCCTGCCGCTTGTCGGTGGGCAGCAGCCGGATGCCGTACGCGAAGTTGCGCGCCTGGGTGCCGGTGACGGCCTCGCAGTAGCTGTAGGCCGCGAGGACCTGGGCGGACGGTGCTGACGCGTGTGTGGGGCCCTCCACGTTCGGGCTCACCCCTTTCTCGGCGCTGTACGCATGACGGCGGCCACCTCGCGGAGCAGGAGGCTCCGGGTGGGCTTGGGCGGGCCGGGCAGCACGTCGAAGCCGGCGGCGGAGATGGCTCGCAGGGCGGCGCGCCCCCCTCCCACGAATCCCGCGAGCAACAGCCGTAGCCTGCCGTGGACGCTACCCACGAGCGGCGTGCCTTCATTCAGGAGCTCGCGCGTGCGTTCGGCCTCGAAGGCGATCAGGGAGCGGACGGACGCCCCGGCGGAGGCGGCCCCCAGATCGGCCTCGCTCACGTGGAAGCGGCGCATGTCCTCGGCGGGGAGGTAGATCCGGTCGCGGCCCAGGTCCTCGGTGACGTCCTGGAGGTGCTCGGCGATCTGCAGGGCGGTGCAGACCGCGTCGGAGCGGCGGATCCGCTCGGGGGTGCTGGTGCCGGTGAGGGAGAGCACGAGGCGGCCGACGGGGTTGGCCGACAGCTCGCAGTACTCCAGGAGTTCCCCGTACGTCGCGTAGCGGGCCACCCGCTGGTCCTGGCGGTTGGCCTCGATGAGCCCGAGGAAGGGTTCGGGGGTGAGGCGGTGGTCGCGCACGACGGGCTGCAGCGCCAGCAGCAGGGGGTGGCGCGGGGGGCCGTCGGTGCCGCCGAAGACGCGCAGCAGGTCGGCCTCGAAGGCGTCGAGCATCGCGAGCCGGTCGTCGGCCGCGGCGGCGTCGAGGCCGAGGAGGACGGCGTCGCGGCCGCCGGGGGCGAGGTCGCCGTCGCCGATGTCGTCGACGAGGCGGGCGTACCCGTAGACCGCCATGAGGCCCTCGCGCCAGGCGCGCGGGAGGAAGGCGGGGGCGACGGGGAAGTTCTCCGCCGCGGCCTTGCCGAGGGTGGCCCTGGTGTGGAGCAGGTCGGGGGTGCCTTCGCCGGCCGGCGGCGCGGGACGGATGCCGTGCCCGGGGGTCACCGCCCGCCGCCCGGGGCGGGGACGGCCGTTGTGCCTGGGGGCCGGAGAATTCCCGTAGCCATTGCCGTCACGTCTCCCGTTCTACACTGCCGACCCAAGTCATCCTATTTCGGACACGCCGCCGGGCCTTGCCCGGGGGTATCCCCACGGAGCCGGCTGCGGGGAATCGTCCCCTCTTGGCGCGATTGAGAACTGGTCCAGCTTACGCTGTACAACGCCGCGCGGGCCTATCGGGTGTTCCCCGCGCCCCGGAATGTCGGCCCGGGCCGCGGAATCTCACGCTCCGGCGTTCTCGGTCTCCGGGCGCTCCGTCGCGCCGGCCGTTCTCCCGCACCCGCCGGCCGCGCCGGACCACGGCGAGGCCCCCGCCGCGGTGAGCGGCGGGGGCCTGCGGTCCGGAGCGGCGGTGGACCCTCGGGTCAGTGGCCGCTGGCCTTCTCGTACGCCGAAACCACTTCCTCGGTGGGCCCGTCCATCAGGAGCTCGCCCTTCTCCAGCCACAGCACCCGGTCGCAGGTGTCGCGGATGGACTTGTTGTTGTGGCTCACCAGGAAGACCGTGCCGGCCTTCTCCCGCAGTTCGCGGATGCGGTTCTCCGAGCGCACCTGGAAGCTGCGGTCACCGGTGGCCAGCGCCTCGTCGATCATCAGGACGTCGTGGTCCTTGGCCGCCGCGATGGAGAAGCGCAGCCGCGCGGCCATGCCGGAGGAGTAGGTGCGCATCGGCAGGGAGATGAAGTCGCCCTTGTCGTTGATCCCCGAGAAGTCGACGATGTCCTGGTAGCGCTCCTTGATCTGCTCGCGGCTCATGCCCATCGCGAGACCGCCGAGGACCACGTTGCGCTCACCGGTGAGGTCGTTCATCAGCGCGGCGTTCACGCCCAGCAGCGAGGGCTGGCCGTCGGTGTAGACCCTGCCGGACTCGCAGGGCAGCAGACCCGCGATGGCGCGCAGCAGGGTCGACTTGCCGGAGCCGTTGGAGCCGATGAGGCCGATGGCCTCGCCCCGGTACGCCGTGAAGGAGACGCCCCGTACGGCGTGGACCCGGCGGACGCCCGGGGCGTCGCCCTTGCCCCGGCGCAGGATCTTGCTCAGCGCGGCGGTGGCACTGCCCTTGCCGGAGCTGCCGGTGTTGACGCGGTACACGATGTGGACGTCGTCCGCGATGACGGTGGGGACGCGCCCCTGGGTGTTGTCAGCCACGGCCGTAACGCTCCTCAGCCTTCCAGAAGTACACGAAGCCGCCGAGGCCGATCAGCACGGCCCAGCCGGCCGCGAAGGCCCACACGTGCGGCGGGAGGTTCTCCCGGCCGTATCCGTCGATCAGCGCGAAGCGGATCAGGTCCATGTAGATCGCGGCGGGGTTCCACTGGAGCACGTCCGCGATCCAGGCCGGCCTGTCCTTCAGCATCTCGTTGATCGAGAACATCACGCCGGAGGCGTACATCCACGTACGGGTGAGGAAGGGCATCAGCTGCGCGAGGTCGGGGGTCTTGGACCCCATCCGCGCGAAGACCAGCGCGAGCCCGGTGTTGAAGACGAACTGCAGCACCAGCGCCGGGATCACCAGCAGCCACGACAGCCGCGGGTGGTTCCCGAAGGCGACGGTGACGACGAGCACCACGATCATCGAGTACATGAGCTGCTGGAGCTGCTGCATCGAGAAGGAGATCGGCAGGGAGGCGCGCGGGAAGTGCAGCGCCCGGACCAGGCCGAGGTTGGAGGGGATCGCCCGGACGCCCGCCATCAGCGAGTTCTGGGTGAAGGTGAAGACGAAGATGCCCACCACCAGGAAGGGGATGTAGACCCCCTTCTCCATGCCGCGGCCCGCGTTCAGGATGAGGCCGAAGATCAGGTAGTAGACCAGCGCGTTGAGCAGCGGGGTCGCCACCTGCCAGAGCTGGCCGAGCTTGGCCTGGCTGTACTGCGCCACCAGCTTGGCCCGGGAGAAGGCCATGATGAAGTGGCGCCGCCCCCAGAGCTGCCGCACGTATCCGCCCAGGCTGGGCCGCGCGCCGCTGACGGACAGGCCGTACTTCCTGGCGAGCTCCTCGGGACTGAGCCCCGCGTCGTCGGACGGCGGCTTGCTCGTGGCGAGGGCGCCGTCGTGGGTTGTGTCACTCACAAGTTGAAACTTTCCGTCTTCAAGATGCGGCAGGAGGGGCATCGGGGGCTGGAGCGCCGGACCCGTGGTGGGGCCCATGGTCCCAGACCCGAGCTTGTCAGATCACGGGCGGCCGGCCCAGCCGCGTCAGCCGCCAGACCGTGCGCCACCTCATCGGACGCCGGGGGCCGCAGGGTGTGGTCCAGCCCTCCTTGAACCCGCCGAACCAGGCCTTGAGCGCGGGCGCCGAGGGCCTGCGTACGAGCGTCAGCGCGAGCCAGACGCCCAGATAGACCGGGACCAGCGGGGCGGGCAGGTTCCGACGGGCGAGCCACACCCGGTTACGGGCCACCATACGGTGGTACACCGCGTGCCGGGAGGGAGCGGTCGCCGGGTGCAGCAGCACCATGTCCGCCCGGTAGTCGATCAGCCACCCGGCGTCGAGCGCCCGCCAGGCGAGGTCGGTCTCCTCGTGGGCGTAGAAGAACTCCCCGGGCAGCGTACCGACCTGCTGGAACACCTTCGTGCGGACCGCGTTGGCGCCGCCCAGGAAGGTGGTCACCCGGGAGGAGCGCATCGGGTCGGAGGCACGCAGCCGGGGCACGTGGCGCCGCTGGGTGGTGCCGGTCTCCGGGTCGGCGATGCGGAAGCTGACGATGCCCAGCCGCGGGTCCTCGGCGAAGGCCTGCCGGCACAGCTCGGCGGTGTCGGTGCGCTCCAGCAGCCCGTCGTCGTCGAGGAAGAGCAGGGCGTCGACCTCGCCGCCGCCGGGCCCGAAGGCCTCGATGCCGACGTTGCGGCCGCCGGGGATCCCCAGGTTCTCGGGGAGGGAGACGGTCCGCACGCCCTCCGGGAGCCCGGTGACCTCGACGCCCTGGCCGACGACGACCACCTCGACGGGGTCGCCCTCCTGCCGGGCGACCGAGTCGAGGAGCGCCTTCAGCTCGTCGGGGCGGTTGCCCATGGTGATGATCACGGCGCCCAGCCGCATCGGGGCCGTCACTTGAGCCTGCTGGAGGCCAGGACCGACACCAGGTGCAGCAGGGTCTGCAGCAGGGCGATGCCGGCCAGTACGGCGACGCCGAGCCTGGAGAAGAACAGGTCGCCCCGGACCTGGTCGGCGACGGCCAGCACCAGGATCAGCAGCGAGGCCTCGATGCCGAGGATCAGCCGGTGGAACTTGAGCGCGGCGGCGGCCCGGCGGGCGAGCGCCATGCCGGACGAGCGCGGCTCGGCGGCGGACTCCTGGACCACGGGCTTGCCGGCCTGGTGCCGGGCGACGCCGACCAGGTCGGTCTCGGCCTTGATCAGGATCGCGCCGAGGGCGGCGAGGGTGCCGAGGAAGGCCCAGAGCCAGTCGGTCCGCCCGCTGCCCCACAGGTCGGCGGCGCGCAGGCCGAAACCGACGAGGACGGCCGCGTCGCACAGGTAGGCGCCGACCCGGTCCAGGTAGACACCGGAGAGCGAGTACTGCTTCTTCCAGCGGGCGACCTCGCCGTCGACGCAGTCGAGCAGCAGGTACAGCTGGACCGCGACCACGCCGAGGGCGGCGCCGAGCACGCCCGGCACCAGCAGGGCCGGGGCGGCGAGGACACCGGCGAGGGTCATCACGTAGGTCAGCTGGTTGGGCGTGACCTTGGTGGTGACCAGCAGGCGGGTGATGCGCAGGGAGATCTCGCGCATGTACAGGCGACCGCCCCAGTGCTCGCCACTGCGCCGGTCCTTGACGCCCGGCGGGTGAACGACGGGCCGGAGTTCAGCTACGGATGGTCTGGGCATAGTCGGCGTAAGCGTCCCTGATCTCGGCTGCGGACAGGTTGAGGTGCTCCAGGATGGTGAAGCGTCCCGGGCGGGTCTGGGGGGCGTACTCGACCGCCGCGACGAACTCGTCCACGCTGAACCCGATCTCCTCGGGCAGCACGGGCAGGCCGTGGCGGCGCAGGACCTCCGTGAACAGGCCGGACTGCTCGGCGGCCCCGCGCAGGTGCATGGCGAAGGCGGCGCCGATGCCGACCTGCTCGCCGTGGAGCGCGGAGCGCCCGGGGTGGAGCAGGTCGAAGGCGTGGCTGATCTCGTGGCAGGCCCCGGAGGAGGGGCGGCTGTCCCCGCTGATGGACATGGCGATGCCGGAGAGCACGAGGGCCTCGGAGAGCACGGTGAGGAACTCGTCGTCGCCGCATCCGCCGGGATGGCGCAGCACCGACTCGCCGGCGGTACGGGCCATGGCGGCGGCCAGGCCGTCCACGGACTCGCCGGTGACGCGGTGCGAGAGCTCCCAGTCGGCGATGGCGGAGATGTTGGAGATCGCGTCGCCGACGCCGGCGCGGATGAAGCGGGTGGGGGCCTCGCGGATCACGTCGAGGTCGATCACCATGGCGATCGGCGTGGGGACGCCGTAGGAGCCCCGGCCGTTGTCGTTGTCCAGGATGGACACCGGGGAGCAGATGCCGTCGTGGGAGAGGTTGGTGGCGACGGCCACCATGGGCAGGCCGACCCGCGCCGCGGCGTACTTCGCCACGTCGATGATCTTCCCGCCGCCCAGCCCCACGACGGCGTCGTAGCGGCGGCCCTTTATGTCGTCGGCCAGCTTGACCGCCGAGTCGATGGTGCCGTCCACGACCGGGTACCAGTCGGCGTACGGCAGGGCCGGCTCCAGGCGGGCGCGCAGCGCCTGTCCGGAGCCCCCGCTGATCGCGATCGCGAGCCGGCCGGACGTGGAGATCCGCTGGTCGGCGAGGATGCCGTCCAGCTTGTCCATCGCCCCGCGGCTGATGTCGACGACGACCGGCGAGGGGATCAGCCGCGTCAGTACTGGCATGCGATCGTCCGGCCCTTGGCGAGGTCGTCGTGGTTGTCGATCTCCACCCACTTGACGTCCCCGATGGGGGCGACGTCGATGGTGAAGCCGTCGTTGACGAGCTGCTGGTACCCGTCCTCGTAGTAGAGGTCGGGGTCGCGCTCGAAGGTGGTCTTCAGGGCCTCGGCGAGCTGCTCGGCGGCCTCGGGCTCGATGAGGGTGACGCCGATGTACTCACCGGTCGCGTCGGCCGGGTCCATCAGCTTGGTGATCTTCCGCACGCCCTGTCCGTCGGCGGTGACGACCTTCATCTCCTCCTCGGCCAGGCTCTTGACCGTGTCGAGGGCGAGGATGATCTTCTGGCCGTTGCCGCGGGCGGCGAGCAGGGTCTTCTCGACGGAGACGGGGTGGACGGTGTCGCCGTTGGCGAGGATCACGCCCTGCTTGAGGACGTCACGCGCGCACCACAGGGAGTAGGCGTTGTTCCACTCCTCGGCCTTGTCGTTGTCGATCAGCGTGATCTTGACGCCGTACTTGGCCTCCAGGGCCTCCCGGCGCTCGTAGACGGCTTCCTTGCGGTAGCCGACGACGATGGCGACCTCGGTGAGGCCGACCTCGGCGAAGTTGCCCAGGGTCAGGTCGAGGACGGTGAGGCTGTCCTCCTTGCCCTCCGGGCCGACGGGCACGAGGGCCTTGGGCAGGGTGTCGGTGTAGGGACGCAGGCGGCGTCCGGCACCGGCAGCGAGGACGAGGCCGATCATGCTGGTTCTCCTTCGTCATGTACGGCGGGTGCCCCGGAGGAGACCCAGAAGCGGATGCTCTCGACGAGCACCACGAGTGCCACGAACACGGCCATGGCCGTGAGCGCGACGGGGAACGCGTCACGGGCGAGGACGGCGGCGAGGACCACGGTCAGCAGGACCCGGCCCTCGTGGCCGCCGGTCGTCCGCACCAGCCAGTGCGGCGGAGCGCCCGAGCCGCCACGGATCCGGTAGACCGTGTCGTAGTGATGGTAGGCGACCGCCGCGACCAGTCCGAATGCGGCCGGGAGCGCCCCGGGGGCGTCCGCCCGGGCGGCCAGGGCCAGGACCGTCACGTACTCGGCGAACCGGAAGAGCGGCGGGACCAGCCAGTCGAGGGGGCCCTTGAGCGGGCCGGCCACCGCCGCGCCGGCGAGGAACACGTACGCGACGGCGGTCGCGATCAGCCAGGGGTCTCCGAAGCCGCGGGTCACGGCACCGCCGGCCATCAGCACCGAGCCGGCGAGCGCCGGCCACAGCGCGGCGCTGCCCGGCCGCTTCCCGGGGCGGGGGGAGCCGGTCCACGCGAGCACGCCCGAGTCGGCCAGGTCCGCGAGGGCCCGCGCGGCCCGGTCGGTACGGGTGGCCTTGCGGGTCACGGAGCGCAGCACCCGGCCGGCGGTGGTGTAGAGGGCGCCGAAGGCGCAGCCGATCAGCAGGGCGTGGAAGACGGTCCGCGGGGTGGTCACGGCGGTCAGCACCGCGATCATGGCCCAGCGCTCGCCGATCGGCAGGATGATCATCCTGCGGGCCCAGACGGTCCAGCCGACGCTGTCGAGCCGGTCCGAGAGGGCGGCCGTCGGACTGCCCGTGACGGACTTCCCGGCCGCGGTGGCGTCGTGGTTGGCCTCGTTGAAGGAGAAGTCCACCACGTGCCGGCAGGTCATGAGGATCATCGCGCCGAGCGCGAGGGCCCAGACGTCGTCGCCGTTCCTGGCCGCGCCGAGCGCGAGGCCCGCGTAGAAGGAGTACTCCTTCGCGCGGTCGAAGGTCGCGTCCAGCCAGGCGCCCATCGTCGAGTACTGGAGCGAGTACCGGGCGAGCTGCCCGTCGGTGCAGTCCAGGACGAAGGAGACGAGCAGCAGCACGCCGGCGGCGACGTAGCCCCAGCGCTCTCCCGTGGCGGCGCAGCCGGCCGCGATCAGCGCGGTGATCAGGGAGGCGGTGGTGACCTGGTTCGGGGTCAGGCCCCGGCGGGCGCACCAGCGGGCGATGTATCGCGAGTACGGGCTGATGAAGAAGGTGGTGAAGAAGCCGTCGCGGGACTTCACGGCCGTGCGCAGGCGCACCGCCTCGTCGTCCACGGCCGCGACGGCCGCGAGGGCCTCCGCGCGCTCCGCCTCCCCGTCGGGCACGGCCGCGACCAGGCTGCCGAGCTCGGGCCGCTGGACGGCGGTCCCGGCGGCCTCCACGGTCGCGGCGAGCCGGTCCGCGTACGGGCCGGTGCCCGCCGGCGCCAGGCCGGCGGCCTTGTCGAGGGCCGCGCGGGCCCCCGCCCGGACGGCGAAGGCGCCGGTCACCGCGCAGGCGTCGAAGCGCGGGTCGGTCAGCGCGAGGCGCAGGGCGTGCGGATGCCCGACGAAGGCGCTGTCGACGACCGCCACCCGCTCCTGCGCCGGGACTGCGGCGAGGACGGCGGCGGTGTCTTCGGGACCGGTGGCCGGGCGGACGTCGAACCCGAGCGACCGGAGCTCGTCCTCGAGCGGTGATCCGGGTACCGGCGGGCCGGTGAGGATGGCGGTCGGCAGACGAACTCACTCCTTGCGACGGACATTCCCGACGGGCGGGCGCCCCGGGTGGGGGCGGCGGCAGCACGTCGGCAGGGCTGTCGGCAGAGGCTATCGGATGAATGGAAGGGCGCATTCACCAGCTCTTCAGGAGCGATCGGGCCCCTTCGGAGGCGGGTGTTAGGGTGGACGGCGGCGCGCGCGTGATCACCGGGCGCGCAGCAGAGGAGCGGCACGAGAGCCGGATCCGCGGGAGGTGGGTCGATGACCGTCGCAGTGGTCGCCGCCGTGCGCGGCGAACTCCGGTACGTCCCCGATTCCTTCCGGGTGTCCGGCCGGGTCTGACCCCACACCGGTAAGGCCCCGTCGGCCGGAGCCCCCGTCTCCAAGGGTTCACGTTGACCGACCACACCGCTTCTCCTTCCTTCGCCGCCTTCATGGAGCTGTACCGCGGGCTGCCCCGGCACTCCCCCGGCTCCGACGCCTCCACCCGGCACCTGCTCTCCCTGTGCGGACCGCTGCCCGAGCGGCCCCGCGTCCTCGTCCTGGGGTGCGGCCCGGGCCGCGACGCCCTGCTGCTCGCCGCCGAGGCGGGCGGGGCGGGGGCCGCCGAGGTGACCGCCGTCGGCCCCTACGGGCCCTTCCTCGACGAGCTGCGCGCGGCCGCCGCGGCACGCGGGCTCGCCGGACGGGTCCGCGCCGTGCCGGCGGACATCGGCGCACTCCCCCGCGAGGACTTCGGGGACGGCTCCTTCGACCTCGTGTGGGCGGAGGGTTCCGCCTTCTCCCCCGGCTTCCGCGGGGAGGTGTCCCCGGGCTTCGACCGGGCGCTCGCCGAGTGGAAGCGCCTCCTCGCTCCCGACGGCCGGCTCGTGCTCAGCGCGTGCGAGTGGACCGTCGAGGAGCCCTCGCCCGGCGCCCGGTCCTTCTGGGACCCGCGGTACCCGCTGCGCTCCACCGCCCGCAACACCGCGGCCGCCCAGGCCGCCGGGTATCGGGTCCTGGGTACGCGGCCGCAGCCCGACTCCGACCGGGCCGAGTACGACGGCCCGCTGGGCGAGCGGGTCCGGGCGGCCCGGGCCGCCTCCCCGGCCGGGGAGGCCGCGCTGGGCCGCGTACGCGAGGAGCTCGCCGTACGGGAGCGGCACGGGCACGAGTACGGGTACACCGGGTACGTGCTGGCCCCGGTGACCGCCGGGGAGGAGGGCCGCTGGCGGGCCCGCCCGGAGACCGCGGCCGACGCGGCGGCCGTACGGGCCGTCAACCTGGCGGCCTTCGGGACCCCGCTGGAGGCTGATCTCGTGGACGCGCTGCGCGCCGACCCGGGCGCCTGGCTGCCGGGGCTCTCGTACGTGGCCGAGGGCCCGGACGGGTCGGTGGCGGCGCACGCCCTGCTGACCCGCTGCGCGGTGGACGGGGTGCCCGCGCTGGCCCTCGCGCCCGTGGCCGCCGATCCCGCCGTCCAGCGCTCGGGCGCCGGCAGTGCCGTCGTACGGGCGCTGCTCGCGGCCGCGCGGGAGGGCGGGGAGGCGCTGGTGCTGGTGCTGGGGCATCCCTCGTACTACCCGCGGTTCGGTTTCGTGCCCGCTTCGCGGTTCGGGATCAGGGCGCCCTTCGAGGTGCCCGACGAGGCGATGATGGCCCTGGTGCTGGACGATTCGGTTCCGGTGCCGGCGGGCACGATCTCCTATCCGGCCCCCTTCGGGATCTGATCCACCGGCGGACGTCCGCCCCCCCCCCCCCCCCCCCGGCGGGGGGGGGGGGGGGGGGAGGGGAGAAGGGGGGAAGAGACGGTGTTGTGCGGCAGGATGAAGGGAGAGGGTCGGAGGAAAAGGGGGGGGTGCCGA
>NZ_JBVHWK010000005.1:42348-83004 GCF_055569445.1 Streptomyces sp. NPDC029122
ACCACCTCCCCCCCCCCCCCCCCCCCCCCCCTCCCCTCCCTCCCCCCCCCCCTCCCCCCCCCCCCCCCCCCCCCCCCCCCCCCCCCGGCGGACATGCGTGGATCGCCGAAGTGGGGACAAGCCGCTTTTGTACGGCAGACTGAAGGCCGAAGTCCGAAGCGAAGGATGGGTATGCCGACCACACCAGCCACCGACGCCACCAGCAGCGCGTCCGCCGGCACCGGAGCTCGAGAATCGATCATGCTCGAACTGGTCGACGAGTCCGGCAACACCATCGGCACGGCGGAGAAGCTCTCCGCACATCAGGCGCCCGGCCTGTTGCACCGGGCGTTCTCCGTGTTCCTCTTCGACGAGCAGGGGCGGCTGCTGATCCAGCGGCGCGCCCTCGGGAAGTACCACTCCCCCGGCGTCTGGTCGAACACCTGTTGCGGTCACCCCTATCCCGGGGAGTCGCCGTTCGCGGCGGCGGCCCGGCGCACCCATGAGGAGCTCGGGCTCTCGCCCTCGCTGCTCGCGGAGGCGGGGACGGTCCGCTACAACCACCCGGACCCGGCGTCCGGACTGGTGGAGCAGGAGTACAACCACCTGTTCGTGGGACTGGCCCAGGCCGCGCCGGCCCCGGATCCGGAGGAGGTCGGCGACACCGCCTTCGTCACGGCCGAGGAGCTGGCGAAGCAGCACGCGGAGCAGCCGTTCTCCGCCTGGTTCATGACGGTGCTGGACGCGGCGCGCCCCGCGATCCGCGAGCTGACCGGCGACGCGGCCGGCTGGTAGCCGCTGCGCCGTTCAGGTGCGGACGCCCGGGTGGGCCGTCCGGGGCCGGTCCCCGGGGGTCAGGCCCCGGGCGCCCGGGCCGGGAGCGGCAGGGCCGCCCAGATCACCTTGCCGCCCGTCGCGGTGTGTTCCACGTCGCACACCCCGCCCGCCTCCCGGGTGATCTCCCGGACCAGCAGCAGGCCCCGGCCGCCGGTCTGGCCGAAGTCGGCCTCCAGCGCCTTGGGCCGGTACGGGTGGTTGTCCTCGACGGCCACCCGTACCCACTCCCGGCCCACCGCCACCTCGACGGCGACCTCCGGGGAGAGCAGGGCCGCGTGCCGGACCGAGTTCGTCACCAGTTCGGAGACGATCAGCAGCAGGGAGTACACCAGGTCCTGCTGGGCCGGCACCCCCTGGCGGCCGAGCAGCTCGCGGACCGCGCGGCGGGCCTGCGGAACGGATTCTTCAACCGCGGGCGCGGTGAAGCGCCACACTCCCTCATAAGCGGGAGGGTCGGCCGGAGCCGACACCTCACCTCCCCCGGCCGGCGGGATGCTCCCGCTGTCGTCCATCTTCCGGCCCCCGTCTTCACGCTCGATCGTCTCCACGCGTCAAGAGTGGGGAACACCCTGGTCCCGCCCACGCTGCTGACCAGAAGTCAGCGTCAATCGGACGCTTTCTGACCACTGGCTTATGACGGAGTCAGTTGTGGGTCTGTTCCTGATCCGGCAGGCTCCGGTTGGCAGCGTCTGTCTCCTCTTCCCTGACCAGTCCGAGGATCCGGCGGGCCCCCAGACCCAGTCCCATCAGGCTGAGTCCGTCGAACAGCAGGGCGAGCGAGAAGCAGGTTCCGATCACGTACAGGCTGTTGCCCGGCCAGCCCGAGAGGATCAGGATGCCCAGCAGGAGCCCGAAGGCGCCCTGGACCAGCGAGATCCCGAAGTTGGCGCCGCGCACCACCAGCGCCCCCACGAGGCGGAAGACCCCGCCGGTGAGGAAGAGCAGGGCCGCGAACATGGTCAGTGCCTCGGCGCTCGCCTCCGGGCGGCGCAGGATCACGAAGCCCGCGGCCAGGTTGATGGCGGCGACGATGACGGCCAGCCAGAAGTAGCTCGTCCCGCGCGACTGCACGGCCTGCGCGAGGCCGACGACACCGCCGATGAGCAGCAGCCAGCCGAAGAGGAACATCGAGGTCAGAGTGGCCACGCCCGTGTAGACCAGGCCCACCAGGCCGGCCAGTACGAGGATCACCCCGAGCAGGGCCAGAAGCCCGAAGCCGCGCTTCAGCTGCTTCTTCTCCCGCTGCTGCGGAAACGGGTCGCTGCGGTCGGCGCCCATGGACGTGCCACCTCCTCGGCACCCCCCGGGGTCGGATTCCCCTTGATCATAGGATCGGCCGGCCGGGATAGCATCCGGCGCATGGACGCAGCCCTCCACCACACGGTCGCCGACGGGGTCGCCACCGTCGTCATCTCGCACCCCGCCAAGCGGAACGCCATGACCGCCGCGATGTGGCGGGCCCTTCCGGAGCTGCTGGAGCTGCTCGCCGCGGACGAGGCCGTACGGGTGCTGGTGCTGACCGGGGCCGGCCCGACCTTCTGCGCGGGGGCCGACATCTCCTCGCTCACCGGCAAGGAGGACCCCCAGGCCCTGGCGGTGGCCGCGGAGGAGGCCCTGGCCTCCTTCCCGAGGCCGACGGTGGCCGCGATCCGGGGGTTCTGCGTGGGGGGCGGCAGCCAGCTGGCGGCGGCCTGCGACCTGAGGTTCGCGGAGGAGGGCGCGGCGTTCGGGGTGACCCCGGCGAAGCTGGGCATCGTCTACCCGGCCTCCTCCACCCGGCGGCTGGCCTCGGCGGTCGGCCCGGCGTGGGCCAAGTACCTGCTGTTCTCGGCCGAGTTGATCGATGCCGAGACGGCCCTGCGGGCCGGGTTCCTGAACGAGCTGCTGCCGGCGGGCCGGCTGGAGGAGCGGGTGGCCGAGTTCGCGGGGATCCTGGCCGCCCGCTCGCTGCTGACGCAGGCCGCCGCCAAGGAGTACGCGGACGGCCGCACCGGCCGGGAGGCGTACTGGGCGGGTCAGGCCGCGGCGAGCGGCGACACCGCCGAGGGTGTCGCCGCGTTCCTGGAGCGCCGTGCTCCGGAATTCAGCTGGCGTCCGTCAGGGGATTAGCGGCGCGCAGCCGGGCGACGAGCTCGGCCGGGGCCTTCTCCGGGGAACCGGCGTCGTAGGGCGGCTGGGGGTCGTACTCGCACAGCAGCTGCACCGCCTCGGCGTACGGGTCCCCGGCGATCCGGCCGAGCAGGCCGAGCCCCATGTCGATGCCGGAGGACACCCCGGCGGCGGTGACGTACTTGCCGTCGAAGACGACCCGCTCGCCGGTGGGCTCGGCGCCGAAGGGGACCAGCCGGTCGAGGTAGAGCCAGTGGCTGGTCGCGCGCCGCCCCTCGAGCAGGCCGGCCGCGGCGAGGAGCAGCGAGCCGGTGCAGACGGAGGTGGTCCAGGTGGTCGTCGCGTCCACGGCCCGCAGCCACTCGAGCACCGCGGGGTTCTCCATCTCCACCTCGGGGTTCGGTCCGCCGGGCACGATGACGATGTCCGGCCGGGTCACCTCCTCGAGCGCCTTGTCCGCGACGAGGGCGAGCGCCCCGTTGTCGGTGCGCACGGGGCCCGGGCGCTCCGCGACGAACACGGTCTCGGCGTCGGGCACGCGGCTGAGGGTCTCGTAGGGCCCGACGGCGTCGAGCGCGGTGAAGCGGTCGTAGAGCAGTACGGCGATCTGCATGGCTCCTCCGGAGCGGTAGGCCGCCCCGGTCGTGGGGCGGAGGTCGATGTGCGGGGCGCTGTGACAACGCCCGTACGGTGCCGGGCGGCACGCCTTCCGCACGCGCCGCGCGTTCCGCGCCGCCGGGCCGGGCGCCGGGCCGGGCTCGGCCGGACCGGGCGCGGTTTCCGCGTGCGGGGGTGCGCCGCCCCGCGGAGCCGGAGCGCGCCGGCGCTGGGCAGCGCGCGGACGTGCACCGGCAGGGTGCGGCATCAGGAGAGGCGCCGGCAGGGGCCGCCGCGTCGGGAGAGACGGCGGCAGGGGGCCGCGTCAGGAAGGGCGGCGGCGGCCGAAGCGGCGGCGGTACTCGGCCGGGGGCTGACCCAGGGTTTTGACGAAGGCCCGGCGCAGCGCCTCCGGCGTCCCGTAGCCGCAGGACTGGGCGATCTGCGCGACGCCCTCGCAGCTGTCCTCCAGCAGCCGCCGCGCGTGTTCCACCCGCACCCGCTCCACGTACCGGCCCGGAGTCACCCCCGTCTCCGCCTGGAAGGCCCGCGCGAAGTGTCTCGGCGAGAGCGCCGCCCGCGCCGCCAGGGCCTCGACGCTCAGGTCCCCGCCCGGATGCTCGTTGATCCACTGCTGGACGTCCCGCAGCGGCGCCCGCCGTGCCGTCTGCGCCGCCAGCTGCGCGCTGAACTGCGCCTGGTTGCCGGGCCTGCGCAGGAACACCACCAGGTGCCGGGCGATCAGCAGGGCCGCGTCCCGCCCGAGGTCCTCCTCCACCAGCGCCAGCGCCAGGTCGATCCCGGCGGTGACCCCGGCCGAGGTGGAAACGGGGCCGTCCCGGACGTAGATGGGGTCCGGCTCCACCGACACCCGGGGGTAGTCCCGTGCCATCCGCTCGCAGACCGACCAGTGCGACGTGGCCCGCCGTCCGTCCAGCAGCCCGGCCTCGGCCAGCAGCAGCCCCCCGGTGCAGACCGACACCAGCCTGCCCGCACCGCCCCCGTACGCGCGCAGCCAGTCGGTGAGCCTCGGCTCGAAGTCCGCCGTGCGGCGGCCGCCGGGTACCAGCAGCGTGGTCCCGGGGCCGGGGCGGGCGCTCTCCAGCGCCCCGTCGGACAGCAGGGTCAGTCCGCTGCTGGTCCGTACCGGCGCGCCTCCCGGGGAGACGGTACGGATCGCGTACCCCTCCTGCCGGGGAAGGCGGCCGGCTCCGTCGAAGACCTCGACGGGGCCGGTCACGTCCAGGCTCTGCACCCCGTCGTAGAGGACGACGAGCACGTTTCGCGGTGACATGCCTCCATCCTGTGACCACGCTCGCCGTGGCCGCAATGACGGGTGTCCCACCTTTACGGACGCGCGGCGGCGGGGTGCGATCCTTGGGCGTTCCCGTCCCGCCGTCCGGAGCACCGCCCTGAACACCGTCGTCGCCGAGTCCCTGTCCGTCGTCCTGTTGCTCGCCGTGCTGGCCTTCGCCGTGCTGCGGCCGCGGGGGCTGCCCGAGGCGGCGGCCGCCGTGCCGGCCGCCGGGCTGCTCGTCGCCCTGGGTGTGGTGTCCCCGGCCGATGCCTGGCAGCAGACGCGGGAGCTGCTGCCCGTGGTCGGGTTCCTGGCCGTGGTCCTGGCCCTCGCGCAGCTGTGCGCGGACGAGGGGCTGTTCCGGGCCGCCGGGGCGGCCGTGGCCCGACGGGCCGCCGGGCGCGGGGCGGCCGGGCTGCTGGGCGGGGTGTTCCTGGTGGCCTCGGCGGTCACCGCCACGCTGAGCCTGGACGCCACGGTGGTGCTGCTCACGCCGGTGGTGCTGGCGACGTCCGCCCGGCTGGGCGCCCGGCCCCGCCCGCACGTGTTCGCCACCGCGCACCTGGCGAACTCGGCGTCGCTGCTGCCGCCCGTGTCCAACCTGACGAACCTGCTGGCCTTCACCGCGAGCGGGCTGACCTTCACCCGGTTCGCGGCGCTGATGGCGCTGCCGTGGGCCGTCGCGATCGCGGTGGAGTACGCGGTGTTCCGCCGCTTCTTCCGGGCGGACCTGGCAGCCCCGCCCGAGCACCGGCCCGAGGCGGCGGAACCGGCGCCGGTGCCGCGTTTCGCCCTGGCCGTGCTGCTGCTGACGCTGGCGGGCTTCGCGCTGGCCTCCCTCTTGGGGGCCGGCCCCGTCTGGGCCGCGCTGGCCGGGGCCGTGGCGCTGGGGGTGCGGGCCCTGCTCCGCCGGGAGACCACCCCGCGGCGGCTGGTGGCCTCCACCGCGCCGGCGTTCTGCCTGTTCGTGCTGGCGCTGGGGGTGGTCGTACGGGCCGTGGTGGACCACGGGCTCGGTGACGGGCTCCAGTGGCTGCTGCCCGACGGGGACTCGCTGCCCGCGCTGCTGGCCGTGGCCGGGGTGGCCGCCGTACTGGCCAACCTGATCAACAACCTGCCCGCGGTGCTCGCGCTGCTGCCGCTGGCCGCGCCCGGCGGGGCGGGGGTGGTGCTGGCCGTGCTGATCGGCGTGAACATCGGCCCGAACCTCACGTACGTCGGCTCCCTGGCCACCCTGCTGTGGCGGCGGCTCCTGCACGCGCACGGCGAGGACGTCCGGCTGGGCGCGTTCACCCGGCTCGGGCTGCTCACCACGCCCGTGTCCCTCGCGGCGGCGGTGACGGCCCTGTGGGCGGGACTGCGGCTGATCGGGCGGTAGGGCGGCGGCGCGCCGATAGGATCGGGGCATCATGACTGCAACCCTCGTCGCCAAGAACCTCACCGCCGCGCACGGTGAGCGCACGCTCTTCGCCGGTCTCGACCTCGTCGTCGCGCCCGGCGACGTCATCGGACTCGTCGGCGTCAACGGCGCCGGGAAGTCGACCCTGCTGCGCGTGCTCGCCGGGCTGGACACCCCGGAGACCGGTGAGCTGCGGCTCTCCCCGCCCGGCGCGGCCGTCGGCCACCTCCCGCAGGAGCCGGAGCGGCGCGACGGCGAGTCGGTGCGGGAGTTCCTCGCCCGCCGGACCGGTGTGGCCGCCGCGCAGGCGGCGCTGGACGAGGCCACGCAGGGCCTCGTGGACGGCACCCCCGGCGCGGACGACGCGTACGCGGAGACCCTCGACCGCTGGCTGGACCTCGGCGGCGCCGATCTCGACGAGCGCGCCCAGGAGGTGGCGGACGAGCTGGGCCTGGCGGTGAGCCTGGACCTGCCGATGTCGGCGCTGTCCGGCGGCCAGGCCGCCCGGGCCGGCCTCGCCTCGCTGCTCCTGTCCCGCTACGACGTGTTCCTGCTGGACGAGCCCACCAACGACCTCGACCTGGCGGGGCTGGAGCGCCTGGAGCGGTTCGTGACGGGGCTGCGCGCGGGCACGGTGGTCATCAGCCACGACCGCGAGTTCCTGACCCGGACGGTCACGAAGGTCCTCGAACTGGACCTGGCGCAGCAGCAGATCAACCTCTACGGCGGCGGCTACGCCTCGTACCTGGAGGAACGCGAACGCGCCCGGGACCACGCCCGCGAGGAGTTCGAGGAGTACGCCGGCAAGAGGTCCGCGCTCGAGGGCCGGGCCCAGATGCAGCGCAACTGGATGGACAAGGGCGTCCGCAACGCCCGCCGCAAGGCGAGCGACAACGACAAGATCGGCAAGAACCTGCGCGGCGAGTCCAGCGAGAAGCAGGCCGCCAAGGCCCGCCAGACGCAGCGGGCGATCGAGCGCCTGGAGGTCGTCGAGGAGCCCCGCAAGGAGTGGGAGCTGCGCCTGGAGATCGCGGCGGCCCCGCGCTCCGGCTCGGTGGTGGCGACCCTGCGCGAGGCGGCCGTCGAGCGCGGCGACTTCTCCTTCGGCCCGGCGAGCCTGCAGATCGACTGGGCGGACCGGGTGGCGATCACCGGGGCCAACGGCGCCGGCAAGTCCACCCTCCTCGCGGTGCTGCTGGGCCGGCTGACCCCGGATTCGGGCTCGGCCACGCTCGGCTCGGGCGTGCTGGTCGGTGAGGTGGACCAGGCGCGCGGCCTGTTCCTCGGCGGTCAGCCGCTGCTGGAGGCCTTCTGCGCGGCCGTCCCGGACACCGAGCCGGCGGAGGTGCGTACGCTCCTGGCCAAGTTCGGCCTGAAGGCGGCGCACGTGCTGCGCCCGGCGGCGACCCTGTCGCCCGGCGAGCGCACCCGCGCGGCCCTCGCCCTGCTCCAGGGGCGCGGGGTGAACCTGCTGGTGCTGGACGAGCCGACGAACCACCTCGACCTGCCGGCGATCGAGCAGCTGGAGTCGGCCCTGGAGGTCTACGAGGGCACGCTGCTGCTGGTCACGCACGACCGCCGGATGCTGGACGCGGTGCACGTGACCCGCAGGCTGGAAGTGGCGGACGGCAAGGTCACCGAGCTCTGAGCCGAGAGCTCCGGGGCGGGCGCCCTAGAACTCCTTCGGGCCCTTGCCGTGGCTGCGGTGCTTGCGCGGCTCGTCCGGGTCCTGGGTCCGGGGGTGGTCGAGGCGGCTCGCCTCGTCCGTGTCCTCGGCCCGGACGGGGCCGGGCCCCGGCTTCGGCCGGGATTCCCGGGAGGTGTGGTGCCGCCCGGGGTGCGGTTTGCGCTGCTGCTGTCCTTCGTCCTCGCCGTGGAGCGGGACGCCTCCGGCGCCGCCTTGCTCGTCCATGGCACGTCCTCCTCTGCCGAGGGCCGTTGTCCCCCTCGTCCGGCGGCTGCCCGGACCGCGGCCCCGCAAACCGGTCCGCTCAGGCCCGCGGGCCGGCCGGGGGGCGCCGCGCGCGGGCCATCCTGCGGGCCACGAAGGCGCGCGGGAGGTGGCGGGCCGCGAAGGCGTACGCCTGGTAGTGGCGGCCCGTGACGCTGATCGGGCGGCGGCGGGCGAGGTCGCGCAGGGCCTTGGCGACCACCGCCTCGGGCTCCAGCCACACCGCGTCGCGCAGGGCGCTGACGTCCATGCCGGCGCGTTCCTGGAACTCGGTGCGGGTGAAGCCCGGGACCACCGCGAGCACCCGGACCCCGTAGGGCTCCATGTCGACCCGGAGGGACTCGCTGAAGGCGGTGACCCACGCCTTCGCCGCCCCGTACGTCCCGGTCGGGAGCAGGCCGGCGACGGAGGAGACGTTGAGCACGGCGCCCCGGCGGCGCTCCCGCAGGCCCGGAAGGAGCGCGTGGGTGAGCCGGAGCGGGACCTTCACGAGGAGGTCGAGCATCCGCTCCTCGTCCTCGACGGGGTTGTACGGGTAGGGCGCGGGCAGGCCGAATCCGGCGTTGTTGACCAGGACGTCCACGGGCCGCGCGGTGTCGGCGAGCCGGTCGGCGACGGTGGCGCGGGCGGCGGGGTCGAGCAGGTCGGCGGGCAGTACCTCGCAGGTGCTGCCGGTCCGGCGGGTGAGTTCGGCGGCCAGGGCCTCCAGGCGGTCCTTGTCCCGGGCGACGAGGACCAGGTCGCAGCCCTTGGCGGCGAAGGCCCGCGCGAAGGCGGCGCCGAGGCCGGCGCTGGCCCCGGTGATCAGTACGGTGGTGGTCACGTGGCGTTCGCTTCCTGGCGTTCAGGCGGTCCGGGTGGCGGGGCGAAGGCGGCGGCCGCGGGCGAGCGGTAGGCCCGGGCGACGTCCACGAGGAACCTGGCCTCGTCCTCCAGGCCGCCGCCCTCCATGGAGGTCCGCATCGCGGCCGGCAGTTCCAGTGCGGTGGCCCCGGACGGCTGCCCGGGCAGTCCGGCGAGCTTCGTGCGCCGGGCCTCCTTCAGTACGCAGGCCAGCGCGGCGGCCGCGCGCTGCCGCTCGGGGACGTCCGCACCGGCGACGTGGCCGCGTGCGAGCTCGGGCAGGCCCGGGGGGACGTACTCCCCCAGGATCAGGATCGCGTCGCGGGTCTCGATGACCTTGCGGTAGACGAGCAGGTCCCGCGGCACGGGCGGCCAGAGCAGCTCCAGCAGCCGTCCCGTCCGGGGCTCGGTGAGCGCCACGTACGGGACGGCCTGGACCAGGTCCCGCCACAGCGGCCACAGCAGCCAGGCGGTGGTGGTGTCGGCGAGGGCGCGGCGCAGCGTGAACAGGGTCGGCACGAGGATGGCGGCGGCGCGCAGCAGTCCGTGCAGGCTCATCAGCAGCGGCAGCGCGGGCAGCGCCCAGGTGCTGCCGAAGAGGGCCTTGAGCAGGTACACGAACCAGAACACCCAGGCCAGCGCGGTGCCGAGGCCGAACAGGCGCAGTCCGAGGGCGAGCGCGCGGCTCTCGGAGCGGCGGCCGTAGCGCCGGCAGACGTGGACGCAGATGGTGTTGGCGATCAGGTGGGCGGAGATCAGCACGAGCCAGTACGCGAGGGAGGGCACCGGGCTCCCGGCGGGCGGGATGGTGTGCGTGCCGTGTCCGGGCGCGGCGGCGTCCAGGGTGAGGAGGACGGCGATCCAGAGCACGGCGCCCGCCCAGGAGGCGAGTTGGAGCCTGCGGCCGCGGGTGGCGGCGGCGACGAAGTAGAGCACGGCGCCCGCCGACAGGACGCCGATCAGATTGCGGGCGAGGCCGACCGTGTGCGCGTACGAGGGCCCGGCGGTCATGGCGTACCGGACGACGGCGGGCAGGTTCAGGGTCATCGCGGCGGCCGCGGTGGCGACCGCGAGCCACAGTCCGCGCTGTTCCGGGGAGCGCAGGGCGCCGGGAGCCCGGAGCAGGACGGCGATCCACAGGCAGACGACTGCGGGGACGGCGAGCCAGTCGCCGGCGGCGGCGAGTTCAGCTGCCATCGCGGTGACCCCGTGCGTAACCCATGGCGGATTCCAGCCGGTCGAGGGCGCCCCGGGGGGCGGTGGCGCGGCAGGGGCGGCCCGGGGCGGAGGTGTGGACGCGGATCATGCTCGCGAGCATCTCCGCCTCCTGCTCCTGGCGGGTGGTGTAGTCGGTGCGGCCGCGGACGACGGGGGCCCGGCCGTCGGTCTCCTCCCCTTCCAGGGAGTGGTGGCCGAAGAGGATGTGCCCGAGCTCGTGGAGCACGATGTGCTCGCGGTGCAGGGGGGTGGTCTGGGCCTCGTAGAAGACGTAGTCCACGGTGTCGGTGCCGACCCACAGCCCGCAGACGCCGGATCCGGCGGCCTCGCTGGGCAGTGGGTGCAGCCGGATGGGCCGGCCGCGGCGGTCGGCCATGTGCGCGCACAGGCCTTCCAGGGAGAACGGGGGCGTCAGATCCAGGTGACCGAGAATCGTCGCGCAGCGTTTGCGCAGGCCGAGGTCCCGGTAGGGCATGCGTTCCCTCTTCGGGCCTTTTCTCGGGCAGCGGCGGTAGGCGTGGGGGGTGGGCATCGGCATGGGGTCCTGTGCCTGGAGGCGGCCTCGGGGGGTGCGGTCCCGGAGGGAGGAGCGGGAACGCCCGTCCGCGCCGGCGAACGGGCGAACGGACGTTCCACCATGCCTACAGATCATCCGGGGCGGTTGGCAAGCGCGTCCCCCTGGCGGGGGTGGCTATTCGGCCACTCCTGCCGGTCGGCGGCCGGGCCGTGGCCCGGGGGCACCTCCCAGCGGTAGCCGGGGAGCGGCGCGGGTCGGGCAAGATCCGGAAGGGACGGCCTAACGGCGCCCCCGGCCTTCCTCCTGTCCGGTCAGCCCGGCCCGGCGAAGGGCGTCGGCCATGGCGCTGTTGGCCGGGGCCGGGGCGCCGGAGCGCTGGCCCGCGCCGCCCTGGCGCTGTCCTCCGCCGCCCTGGCCGCCCTGCCGCCTGCCGTCGCCGCCGCGCTGGCCCTGCGCCTGGGCCTGCCCCTGGGCCTGACCCTGCGCCTGGGCCTGAGCCTGGGCCTGACCCTGGCCGCCGCCGCGCTGCCGCGGAGGGCGCCCGCCGCCGCGGCGGTCGCCCTGGCGCTCGTCCCGCTGCCTGGGGGCCCCGGCGCCGCGCTCGGCGCCGGCCTCGTCCTCCAGCCGCAGGGTGAGCGAGATCCGCTTGCGCGGGATGTCCACGTCCATGACCTTGACCCGGACGATGTCGCCGGGCTTGACCACGTCGCGGGGATCCTTGACGAAGGTCTTCGACAGGGCGGACACGTGCGCCAGCCCGTCCTGGTGGACGCCGATGTCGATGAAGGCGCCGAAGGCGGCCACGTTGGTGACCACCCCTTCCAGGATCATGCCGGGCGCCAGGTCGCCGATCTTCTCGACGCCCTCCTTGAAGGTGGCCGTCTTGAAGGCGGGGCGCGGGTCGCGGCCCGGCTTCTCCAGCTCGCGCAGGATGTCGGTGACGGTCGGCAGGCCGAAGGCCTCGGTGACGAACTGCTCGGGCCGCAGGGAGGCCAGTACGGAAGTGTTGCCGATGAGCGCCGCCACCTCGGCACCCGCCGCCTTGCCCATGGCCCGCACCACGGGGTAGGCCTCGGGGTGCACGCTGGAGAAGTCCAGCGGGTCGTCCCCGCCGCGGATCCGCAGGAAGCCCGCGCACTGCTCGTACGCCTTCGGGCCCAGGCGGGCCACGTCCTTGAGGCCCTTGCGGCTGCGGAAGGGGCCGTTGGCGTCGCGGTGGGCGACGATGTTCTCGGCGAGGGTGCCGCTGATGCCCGACACCCGGGAGAGCAGGGGGGCGGAGGCGGTGTTGACGTCCACGCCGACGCCGTTCACACAGTCCTCGACGACCGCGTCGAGCGAGCGGGACAGCTTCACCTCGGACAGGTCGTGCTGGTACTGGCCGACGCCGATGGACTTCGGGTCGATCTTGACCAGCTCGGCCAGGGGGTCCTGGAGGCGGCGGGCGATGGAGACCGCGCCGCGCAGCGACACGTCCATGTCCGGGAGTTCCTGCGAGGCGAAGGCCGAGGCGGAGTACACGGAGGCGCCGGCCTCCGAGACCATCACCTTGGTGAGTCCCAGCTCGGGGTGGCGGGTGATGAGGTCCCCGGCGAGCTTGTCGGTCTCGCGGGAGGCCGTGCCGTTGCCGATGGCGACCAGCTCGACCGCGTGCTCCTTCGCGAGCCGGGCGAGCTTGGCGAGGGCCTCGTCCCACCTGTTGGCGGGGACGTGGGGGTGGATCACGTCGGTGGCCACGACCTTGCCGGTCGCGTCGACGACGGCCACCTTGACGCCGGTACGGAAGCCGGGGTCCAGGCCGAGCGTGGCGCGGGTGCCGGCCGGGGCGGCGAGCAGCAGGTCGCGCAGGTTGGCGGCGAAGACCCGTACGGCCTCGTCCTCGGCGGCGGCGCGCAGCCGGGTCCGCAGGTCGATGCCGAGGTGCACCTGGATCTTCGTGCGCCAGGCCCAGCGGACGGTGTCGGCGAGCCACTTGTCGCCGGGGCGGTCGCGGTCGGCGATGCCGAAGCGGCGGGCGATGAGCCCTTCGTACGTGGAGGGACCGGGCGTGTCGGAGGGCTCCTCGGGCTCCAGGTCGAGGGAGAGGACGTCCTCCTTCTCGCCGCGCAGCATGGCGAGGATCCGGTGCGAGGGGAGGGCGGTGAACGGCTCGGCGAAGTCGAAGTAGTCGGAGAACTTCGCGCCCGCCTCCTCCTTGCCCTCGCGGACCTTCGCGGCGAGCCGGCCCCGGCTCCACATGCGCTCGCGGAGGTCGCCGATCAGGTCGGCGTCCTCGGCGAACTTCTCGGTGAGGATGGCGCGGGCGCCCTCCAGGGCGGCGGCCGCGTCGGCGACGCCCTTGTCCGCGTCCACGAACGCGGCCGCGGCGGCGGCCGGTTCCACCGACGGGTCGGCCAGCAGTCCTTCGGCGAGGGGTTCCAGGCCGGCTTCGCGGGCGATCTGCGCCTTGGTGCGGCGCTTGGGCTTGAAGGGGAGGTAGATGTCCTCCAGCCGGGCCTTGGTGTCGGCCTCGTTGATCCGGGCCTCCAGCGCGGCGTCGAGCTTGCCCTGCTCGCGCACGGAGTCGAGGATCGCGGCGCGGCGGTCCTCCAGCTCGCGCAGGTACCGCAGCCGCTCCTCGAGGGTGCGCAGCTGGGCGTCGTCGAGCATCTCGGTCGCTTCCTTGCGGTAGCGCGCGATGAACGGCACGGTGGAGCCGCCGTCGAGCAGCTCGACGGCGGCCCTGACCTGCCGTTCCCGTGCGCCGAGCTCCTCGGCGATCCTGCCTTCGATGGACATGGTCACAGTGCGGTCCCGCCTGCCTTCGTGCGTTTGCGTGGAAGGCTGTCAATTGTGGCAGGTGCCGCGGGCGGACCCGGGGAGCCCCTCAGCCCTTTCCGAAGAGGTCGCGGGGGAAGGCTCCGGCGCCGATGGCCCGGCTGGCGAACGCGCCGCCGAGTTCGCCGAGCCGGGCGAGGCCGGCCGCGCCGAGGTGCTCGTACGGGGCGGCGTCGAGGCGGTCGGTCTCGGTCTCCAGGCGCTCGCGCAGCGCGTGGCCCTCCTCGGTGAGCTCGCCGTCGGCGTCGAGGACGCCGCGGTCGCGGAGCCGGCCGGCGGCGGCGTCGAGGTCGGCCTGGTCCCAGCCGCGGATGCTCTTGACCCACTTGGGGTTCATGCCGCGGCCGGTGGCGGTGTGGCTGACCAGGGCCTCCAGCGGGTCCAGGCAGGTCTGCAGCAGCGCGGCGAGGTGTCCGTCGCCGCGGTGCTCGCGCAGCAGGGTGGTGGCGTGCCACAGCCGCAGGTGCGGCTCCTCTGGGACGGGGAGGTCGGCGTGCGCGGCGTACAGGGCCCGGCCGTGGCGGGTGCAGGCCTCGGTGGCGCGCAGGGCGAGGCCGGCGGCTTCGGCGAGTTCGGGTGAGGCGATGACCTCGTCCCCGAGGAGGCGGCGCAGGGTGCTGTCGGCGGCGCGCAGCCGGGCGGCGAGGACCTGTTCGGGGGTGGCGGTGTCCCAGACGGCGGGGAGGTGGGCGGCGACGAGGTCGTGCCGGTAGTTGTAGAAGGCGGCGGTGACCACGCCGGGGCCGACGGCGCCCATGGCGGCGGAGCGGCTGGCGAGGTTGACGGCGACCCGGTGGGTGATGCCGAGGGCGCCGAGCTCGGTGGCCAGGTCCGGGGAGAAGTAGCTGGTGGCGTGGAGGGGGTTGATGGCGGCGTGCCAGACGCGGCGCGCGGCGTGCTGGGGAAGCGTCATGCGCCGCAGGTTACCGACTGCTCAGTATGTCGCTGACGTCGGCCCCTCCCCCGTCCCCTCGACGGCCCGGGAACCGTGCCGTTCCGGCCACTCTGCGCCCTGCCGTCACCGGGGCATCGGTGCAGCTCGGACGGTACGCCCGGCCGGCGGCGGGCCGACTGGGCCGGGTTCGTGACGTCCGAATGGCGATCGTGTGACAGCAGGGGCCATGGACATGACGTGAGCGATCACGGGTGAATACCGTCGAACGACGAACCTCGGACGTCGGACCACGAACCGACTTGTCTCCCCTACCCCTTGGAGCTCTTCGTGCACCGCAAAGTCATCGCCCCGAGCGTCCTGGCCGCCTCCCTCCTGCTGGTGATCCCGGCGTCGGCGGCCAGCGCGGGTCCCGGCGCCCCGGGCATCGGCGACAGCTACTACCCGGCCAGCGGGAACGGCGGCTACGACGTCTCCCACTACGACCTGCGCCTGAAGTACCAGCCCGGGACGGACCTGCTGGAGGGCACGGCCACCCTTCTGGCCACCGCGAAGCAGGACCTGTCCCGGTTCAACCTCGACTTCGGCCTCAAGGTCAGCGAGGTCCGGGTCAACGGGGCCAAGGCGAAGTTCGCCACATCCGGCACGCACGAGCTCGAAGTGACGCCCGCCCAGCCGCTCCAGAAGGACCGTCAGGCGACGGTCGTCGTCAAGTACGCGGGGAAGCCCTCGGAGTTCAAGGTCGACGGCTGGTCGGCCTGGCAGCGGACCCCGGACGGCGGCGTGGCGGCACAGGAGCCCGACGCGGCCGCCTGGTGGTTCCCCAGCAACGACCACCCCCTGGACAAGGCCACCTTCGACGTGTCGGTCAACGTCCCGGACGGCACCCAGGCCATCAGCAACGGCGTCCTCCAGTCTCAGAGTTCGAGACTCGGCTGGACCCGCTACAACTGGCGCTCCAACAAGCCGCAGGCGACCTACCTGGCCACGCTCGCGATCGGCAAGTTCGACATCACCACCGGCAGGACGGCGAACGGCCTGCCGATCCTGAACGCGTACAGCAAGGACCTCGGCGACAACGCCGGCGCGGCCCGCGCCAGCGTGGAGCGGACCGGCGAGGTCGCGGAGTGGCTGGAGGGGATCTTCGGCCCGTACCCCTTCAACGCGCTCGGCGGCTACGTCCCGAACGTACCCAGCGGCTTCGCGCTGGAGACCCAGACGCGGCCGTTCTACAGCCCGCGGCAGTTCGCGAACGGCGCCAACATCTCGGTCGTCGTGCACGAGCTCGCCCACCAGTGGTACGGCGACAGCGTGTCCGTGGACCACTGGAAGGACATCTGGGTCAACGAGGGCTTCGCCCGCTACAGCCAGTGGCTCTGGTCGGAGAAGGAGGGCGAGGGCACCGCCCAGGAGCTCGCCGAATGGACGTACGCCTCCCGCCCCGCCGAGGACCCGTTCTGGCAGGTCAAGCCCGGTGACCCGGGTCCGGACAACCAGTTCCACGGGGCCGTGTACGACCGTGGGGCGCTCGCGCTCCAGGCGCTGCGCAACGAGATCGGCGACGAGAAGTTCTTCACGATCCTCAAGGGCTGGCCGACCGAGAGGGCGTACGGCAACGCCAAGGTCGGGGACTTCGTCCGGTACGCGGAGAAGGTCTCGGGCAAGCCGCTCGCGCAGCTCTTCGAGACCTGGCTGTACACCCCGGGCAAGCCGGCCTTCGCCCCGCCGGCCGCCAAGACCGGCGCCCGCGCCCTCCAGTCCCCGGCCGGCCCGGTCGCCGAGCCCAAGTCCTGGAAGAAGATCGCCGCGACGAACTCGGTCCACGACCACTGACCCACGGCGGTACGCGGACTCGCGCGCCGGCCGCCCTACCAGGTGCCGGCGCGCCACCGCGCCCGCGCGGCGCGGGCCCTCGGCAGGTAGCGAAGCCGCTCGGGCAGCACCGGTACGAGGAGCCGTACGGCGGTGCTGAACCGCCGGAGCCGGCGCTCCTGCGCGGGGGTCCACTCCAGGCCGAGGGCGGCCCGGGCGTCGGGCGGCATGTACCCGACGGTGACGAAGGCCCGGAAGCGCAGGTAGCCGACGCGCAGGACCGGCCAGGTCATCCGCAGCAGCAGCCGCAGGACCGGGGAGGCCGCCTCGGGGCGGGGCAGGTCCACCTCGGTGGAGAGCAGTTCGCGGGCGACCTCGGTCGGCTCGATCTCCTCGGCCAGCATCCGGTGGTAGTACGGCCAGAACTCCTCGACGCTCTGCGGCATGTCCCGGTCGCGCAGCCCCAGGATCCGGCCCACCCGGAGCCACTCCGCGTACAGCTGCCGCTCCTGGGCGGGGGTGATGCGGCGGAAGAGGTAGCGCCCGGCGTACACGGCGACGGGGAAGCCGGTGGCGTGCACCCAGGCGTAGCAGGCGGGGTCGAGGGCGTGGTAGCTGCGGCCCCGGGTGTCGGTGCCCCGGATCCCCTTGTGCAGGCGGCGCACCCGGCGCCCTTCGGCGGCGGCCTCGGCCCCGCCGTAGACCCACAGCATCACGGACCGCAGGGAGCGCTCGCCGCGCCCCCAGGGGTCGGTGCGGAAGACCGAGTACTGGTCGACGCCGGCCCCGACGGCGGGGTGGGCGACCTGCAGGGTGAAGGCGGCGGGCAGGGTCAGCAGCGAGCGGATGTCGCCGGTGGTGGTCCACAGCACCCCGCCGGGCGGCGGCGGCTCGGGGTCGAGACGCCCGGTGATGCGGGCCGTGTCGTTCATGGGTCAATTATGCGAGCGCGAGAAGTCCTCGGTCCGGACAGAAAGTCTTGTCATGGGTGTTACCCAGAGGTAACCGCGGCTGCTTGGATTACGGCGTCGATCTTCCCCCGCAGGAATGACGGAGACCTCCATGCCGCAGATCTCGCACCGCCCGCGCCGCGCCGCCGCCACGGCCGTGGCCGCGACCGCCGCCGCAGCGCTCGCCCTCACCACCGCGCCCGCCGCCACCGCCGCCGAGGGCTCCGCCGTGGCCCCGCGGCTGAGCGTCCTCACGTACAACGTGTTCCTGATGAGCAAGAGCCTGTACCCGAACTGGGGCCAGGACCACCGGGCCGCCGAGATCCCCAGGACCTCCTTCTACCAGGGCCACGACGTGGTGGTGCTCCAGGAGGCCTTCGACAACGGCGCCTCGGACGCGCTGCAGGCCAACTCCGCGGCGCAGTACCCGTACCAGACCCCGGTCGTGGGCCGCGGCAAGACGGGCTGGGACGCCACGGGAGGCTCCTACTCCACCACCACCCCGGAGGACGGCGGCGTCACGATCCTGAGCAAGTGGCCCATCCTGCGCAAGGAGCAGGTCGTCTACAAGGACGCCTGCGGCGCCGACTGGTGGTCCAACAAGGGCTTCGCGTACGTGGTGCTGAACGTGAACGGGGCCAAGGTGCACGTGGTCGGCACCCACGCCCAGTCCACCGACCCCGGCTGCGGCGCGGGCGAGGCGGCGCAGATGCGCAGCCGGCAGTTCAAGAACATAGACGCCTTCCTCGACGCCAAGGCCATCCCGGCGAACGAGCAGGTCATCGTCGCGGGCGACATGAACGTGGACTCCCGCACCCCCGAGTACGCCTCCATGCTCGCGGACGCCGACCTGGCCGGCACCGACTCGCGCACGGGCCACCCGTACTCCTTCGACACGGCGCTGAACACGATCGCGAGCTACCGCTACCCGACGGACCCGCGCGAGGACCTGGACTACGTCCTGTACCGCAAGGGCAACGCCCGCCCGGCGGGCTGGGAGAACAACGTGGTCAAGGAGGAGTCGGCCCCCTGGACGGTCTCCAGCTGGGGCAAGTCCTACACGTACTCGAACCTCTCGGACCACTACCCGGTCATCGGCCGCTGAGGTCAGGCGCCGTGGCCGCGCCGGTAAGGCGCGCCTAGCGATCTGATGCGGCTGGGCACTCCGCAGGGGGGCCGGCCAACATGTGGTGCGGGCAGCCGGGCCTCCCGGGGGCCCGGCGGGCCGGCTCCCGGCTCCTGCCGCATCCCTGAGGGACCCGCCCTCCCGCCCCTGCCGGCTCTGACGCCCCCGTCGGCCCCGTCAGGCCCCGTACAGCCCCTCGATCACCGTCCCGTACTTCTCCCGGACCACCCGGCGGCGCAGTTTCAGCGACGGGGTGAGCTCTCCCGTCTCCGGGCCCCACTCCTCGGCCAGCAGCCGGTAGCGCTTGATCTGCTCGGTGCGGTTGAGGCGGGCGTTCGCGGCGGCCACCGCCCGGTCGGCCTCCTCCAGGACGGCCGGGTGCTCGGCCAGCTCGGCGAGCGAGGTGGCCCGGATGCCGCGGGCGGCCGCCCAGGCCGGGGCCAGTTCGGGGTCCAGGACCAGCAGGGCGACCAAGTAGGAGCGGCCGTCCCCGTGCACCAGGGCCTGGCCGATCAGCGGGTGTTCCTTGACGGTGTTCTCCACCAGGGCCGGGGAGACGTTCTTGCCGTTCGAGGTGATGATCAGCTCCTTCTTGCGGTCGGTCAGCCAGAGGAAGCCGTCCTCGTCGAGCCGCCCGATGTCCCCGGTGGGGAACCAGCCCTCGGCGTCGACCGCGCTCTCCACCGACCCGTCGGGGCGCAGGTAGCCGTCGAAGACGGTCGCACCGCGCGTGAGGATCTCCCCGTCCGCGGCCACCTTCAGCTCCAGCCCCTCGATGGGCCGGCCCACCGAGCCCAGCCTGAACCCGTCGGGGGTGTCGCTGTTGACGGTGCACACACCGGCGGTCTCGGTCAGCCCCCAGGCGTCCATGATGGTGATCCCCCAGCCGGCCCAGAACCGCACCACGTCGATCGGCATCGGCGCGGTGGCGCTGGCCGTCCAGACGAGCCGGTCCAGCCCCGCCATCCGCAGCAGCGGGTCCAGCACGCGCTCCTTCGCCTCGGCGTACGAGGCTTCGAGCGCGGCCGGCACCTCCTCCCCGCGCTCCCGGTGGCCGGCGCGGGCGCGCGCCACGTCCCCGGCGTCCTCGATGGCACGCCGCCGCTCCTCGGGGAGGCCGGCCAGGACGGCCCGTACGCCGGCGGCGAGCTTCTCCCAGACACGGGGCACCCCGAAGAACTGCACCGGGCGCAGCTCGCGGACCGCGGCCGCCACGCCGGTGGGGTCGGCGACCAGCCGGACGTGGGCGGCGCGCAGCAGGGGCAGGTAGATGCCGAGGATCCGCTCGGCGATGTGCGCGAAGGGCAGGTAGCAGACGTGCTCGGCGTGCTCGGGGAGCTGGACGTCGCGGTCGAGGCGGACGGACTGGAGCAGGATGTTGCGGTGGGTCAGGCGGACGCCCTTGGGGTCACCGGTGGTGCCGGAGGTGTAGACGACCGTGAGGGGGTCCTCGGGGCGGATCTCCTGCCAGGCCTTCTCGAAGTCGTCGGCGCGGTGCGGGCGGGCGCCGCTCGCGTACACGGAGGCGTAGGCGGTGTGCGGGCCGGCCTCGGCGGCCTCCGCGATGACGAGGCGTTCCAGCGGGATCCCGGGGTCGTCGAGCAGCGGCGCCCACCGGTCGCGTTCGCGGGCGCCTTCGACGACGGCCACCCGGGCCCGGCTGTGGCGGGCGATGTGGGCTATCTGTTCGGGCGCGGAGGTCCCGTAGACGGTGACGGGGACGGCGCCGAGGTGGACGAGGGCGAGGTCGCTGAGCCAGTGCTCTGGGCGGTTGCCCATCATCAGCAGGACGTGTTCGCCGCGCTCGACCCCGAGGGCGGCGTAGCCGGCGGCGAGGACGGCGATCCCGCGGCGGGCCTCGCCCCAGGTGAGGGTCGTCCAGCCGTCCCCCTCGCGCCAGGAGAGGGCGGGCAGGTCCGCGTGCTCGGCGGCGTTGCGGGCCAGCAGGGCGGGGAGGGTGAGGTCGGCGGGTTGTCCGGGCAGTCGCAGGTTCGTGGTCATGGGCAGCTCCTGGACGTTTCACATCGTTGGTGCGACAGCAATACTGTTGAACCAAGCCGTGGAGCAGAGAGCGAGGCGCAGACGATGGCCGACCGGGCGACCGAGCCGATGCTCACCGTGGACGAACTGGCGTCCAGGGCCGGTGTCACCGTCCGCACCGTACGGTTCTACAGCACGCGCGGGCTTTTGCCCCCTCCCGTGATCGGACCGCGTCGTGTGGGGCACTACGGCCCGGAGCACCTGTCCCGGCTCGCGCTGATCGAGGAGCTCCAGCACCAGGGGATGACCCTGTCGGCGATCCAGCGCTATCTGGACGCCCTGCCGGACGACTTGAGCGCGCACGACCTGGCGATCCACCGGGCTCTGGTGGCGACCTGGGCGCCGGACGCGGCGCAGGAGGTGTCGCGGGCGGAGCTGGAGCGGCGGGCGGGGCGGCGCCTGTCGGACGGGGACCTGCGCCGACTGGCCGCGATGAACGTGGTGTCGCCCTCCGGGGAGGGCTTCCGGGTGGACGTGGGTCTGCTGCGGCTGGGGGTCGCGCTGCTGGACGTACCGATCGCCCACGAGACACTGCTGGTGGCGCGGGGCATCCTGCTGGAGCACGCGCGGACGGCGGCGCACCAGCTCACGGCGCTGTTCCGGGACGAGGTGTGGGGGCCGTTCACGCAGGACGAGGACGACCCGGAGCGGGTGGAGTCGATGAAGGCGCTGTCCGCGCACATGCAGCCGATGGTGGTGCAGGCCCTGGTGACGGCCTTCCAGCGGTCGCTGAAGGAGGAATTGCGGGCGGCGTTCGCCTCGGAGGGAGGGTAGGTTCGGCCGTATGGCGATCATCCACCACACCACGCTGTCCCCGACCAAACTCGAACTCCTCGCCGACTGGCTGCCGTTGAGGCCCTGGTACCGGGGTACGGAGAAGACCGCACCGCTGGCCAAGGCGGGCGGCTTCCGGCTCGACGACCCCGAGGGCGAGGTGGGCGTCGAGTTCATGGTGGTCACCGACTCCTCGGGCTCCGATTCCGGCACCGGCACCGACTCGGAGCCCGTCGCCTACCTGGTGCCCCTCACCTACCGGGGCGCCCCGCTGGAGGGTGCGGAGGCGGGCCTGATCGGCACCATGGAGCACGGGGTGCTGGGCAAGCGCTGGGTGTACGACGGCGCCCACGACCCGGTCGCGGTCGAGCAGTTGCTGGCGCTGCTGGCGGGCCGGGTGACGGCCCAGGCCCAGAGCGAGAGCGACACCCCCGACCCGACGGTCGAGGTCCGCTCCGAGGGTTCCGGCGCACCGGCGGGCCTGACCGGCCCCGGGACGGTGACGGACGCCGCCGGGCACACCGAGGTCGTGGTGGGCCCGGCGGGCCTGGACGCCCCGACCCTGACCCTGGCCCTGAACCGGGTGCTGCGTCCCGGAACCGCCTCCGCGGACGGCCTGCTCGCGCAGGTGGTGGCCGGCTGGTCCGCCCCGGACGGCTCCGGGCGGCGTGGGGCGTTCGCGTACCTCCGGCCTTAGGCCCGGGTCCCGGGCCCGCCTCCGCGGGCCCGGGCGGGCAGCACCGGCGGCTGGCGTCAGTCGGCGTACGTCTCGCCGCGCTCGGCCTTCGCCACGAGGGAGGCCGGCGGGGTGAAGCGCTCGCCGTAGGTGGCGGCCAGCTCACGGGCGCGGGCCACGAAGCCGGGCAGGCCGCCCTCGTAGCCGTTGATGTACTGGATCACGCCGCCCGTCCAGGCGGGGAAGCCGATGCCCATGACGGAGCCGATGTTGGCGTCGGCGATGGAGGTGAGCACGCCCTCGTCGAGGCAGCGGACGGTGTCCAGGGCCTCGGAGAAGAGCATGCGCTCCTTCATGTCCTCGAAGGGGATCCGGGCGTCCGGCTTGGCGAAGTGCTCGCGCAGGCCCGGCCAGATGCGGACGCGCTTGCCCGTCTCGTCGTACTCGTAGAAGCCGGCCCCGCCGCTGCGGCCCGGCCGGCCGAACTCCTCGACCATGCGGTCGATGACCCGGTCGGCGGGGTGCTCGGTCCACTCGCGGCCCTCGGCCTCGAAGGCCTTGCGGGTCTCGTTGCGGATCTTGCGCGGCAGGGTGAGGGTGAGCTCGTCCATCAGCGAGAGCACCTTGGCCGGGTAGCCGGCCTGGGCGGCGGCCTGCTCGACGGAGGCCGGCTCGATGCCTTCGCCGACCATCGCCACGCCCTCGTTGATGAACTGGCCGATGACGCGCGAGGTGAAGAAGCCGCGCGAGTCGTTGACCACGATCGGGGTCTTGTTGATCTGGCGGACCAGGTCGAAGGCGCGGGCGACGGCCTCGTCACCGGTGCGCTCGCCCTTGATGATCTCCACCAGCGGCATCTTGTCGACGGGCGAGAAGAAGTGCAGGCCGATGAAGTCGGCGGGACGCGCGACCCCCTCGGCCAGTCCGGTGATGGGGAGGGTGGAGGTGTTGGAGCAGAGCAGCGCGTCGGGTGCGATGACGTCCTGGACCTCCTGGAACACCTTGTGCTTGAGGGCGGTGTCCTCGAAGACCGCCTCGATGACGGCGTCGCAGCCGGCCAGGTCGGCGGCGTCGGCGGTCGGGGTGATCCGGGCGAGCAGCTCGTCCCGCTTGGCCTCGGTGGTGCGGCCCTTGGCGAGGGCCTTGCCGAGCAGCTTCTCGGAGTACGCCTTGCCCTTGGCTGCGGCCTCGGCGGTGACGTCCTTGAGGACGACCTCGATGCCCGCGCGGGCGCAGGAGTAGGCGATGCCGGCGCCCATCATCCCGGCGCCGAGGACCGCGACCTTGGTGACCTTGCGCGGTTCGGTGCCCTGGGGGCGGCTGCGGCCGGCGTTGACGGCCTGGAGGTCGAAGAAGAACGCCTGGATCATGTTCTTGGCGGTCTGCCCGGTGACCAGCTCGGTGAAGTACCGCGCCTCGATGGTCAGGGCGGTCTCGAAGTCCACCTGGGAGCCTTCGACGGCGCAGGCCAGGATGTTGCGCGGCGCCGGGTACGGGGCCCCGTTCAGCTGCTTCTTGAGGTTGGCGGGGAAGGCCGGGAGGTTCGCGGCGAAACGCGGGTTGGACGGGGTACCGCCCGGGATCTTGTAGCCGGGGACGTCCCAGGGCTGCTTCGACTCGGGGTTGGCGTCGATGAAGGCGCGGGCCTTGGCCAGCATCTCCTCGGGGGTGGCGGCCAGTTCGTGGACCAGGCCGTTCTCCAGGGCGCGCCGCGGGTCGTACTGGGTGCCCTGGAGCAGCACCTTGAGCAGCGCGTCGGCGATGCCCATCAGGCGCACGGTGCGGGTGACGCCGCCGCCGGCGGGGAGCAGGCCGAGGGTGACCTCGGGCAGGCCGATCTTGGAGCCGGGCGCGTCGAGGGCGACGCGGTGGTGGGAGGCGAGGCAGATCTCGTAACCGCCCCCGAGGGCCGCGCCGTTGATGGCGGCGACCACGGGCTTGCCGAGGGTCTCGATGCGTCGCAGCGAGCGCTTGATGGCGTTCCCGGTCTCGAAGGCGAGTCCGGCGTCCTCGGGGCGCAGCCGGATCATGTCCTTGAGGTCGCCGCCCGCGAAGAAGGTCTTCTTGGCGGAGGTGTAGATGATGCCGCGGATGGAGTCCTTCTCGGCCTCGGCGCGGTCGGCGACCGCGGCGATGGAGTCCTTGAAGGCCTGGTTCATGGTGTTGGCGGACTGGTCCGGGTCGTCGAGGACCAGGGTGACGACGCCGGTCTCGTCCTGTTCCCAGCGGATCGTGGTGGACTCGCTCATGTTCGCTACTTCCGTGTCGGGGGCGGATCGGGGATCAGGACGGGTCAGACGCGTTCGACGATGGTGGCGACGCCCATGCCGCCGCCGACGCAGAGGGTGACGAGGCCGTAGCGCTTGTCCTGGCGCTCCAGTTCGTCGACGACGGTGCCGAGCAGCATGGCGCCGGTGGCGCCGAGCGGGTGGCCGAGCGCGATGGCTCCGCCGTTGACGTTGACCTTGTCCAGGGAGACGCCCATGTCCTTGACGAAGCGCAGCACGACGCCGGCGAAGGCCTCGTTCATCTCGATCAGGTCGATGTCGTCGATGGTCAGCCCAGCCTTGGCGAGGGCCTTGCGGGTCGCCGGGGCGGGGCCGGTGAGCATGATGGTGGGCTCGGAGCCGGAGACGGCGGCGGAGACGATCCGGGCGCGCGGGCGCAGACCGCCCCGCTCTCCCGCCTCGCGGGTGCCGATGGCGACGAGCGAGGCGCCGTCGACGATGCCGGAGGAGTTGCCGGCGTGGTGGACGTGGTCGATCTTCTCGATCCAGTGGTACTTCTGGAGCGCGACGGCGTCGAAGCCGCCGAGGTCGCCGATGTCGGCGAAGGAGGGCTTCAGCTTGGCCAGGGTGTCGGCGGTGGTCCCTGGGCGGACGAACTCCTCGTGGTCCAGGACGACCAGGCCGTTGCGGTCGGTGACGGGGACCACGGACTTGGCGAAACGGCCCTCCTTGATGGCGGTGGCGGCCCGCTCCTGGGACAGGGCCGCGTACTCGTCCACGTCCCGCCGGGAGAATCCCTCGATGGTGGCGATGAGGTCGGCGCCGATGCCCTGCGGGACGAAGCCGGTGTGCCAGTTGGTCATGGGGTCGGCGAACCAGGCGCCGCCGTCGGAGGCCATCGGGACGCGGGACATGGACTCCACGCCGCCGGCGAGGACCAGGTCCTCCCAGCCGGAGCGGACCTTGGCGGCGGCCAGGTTGACGGCTTCCAGACCGGAGGCGCAGAAGCGGTTCTCCTGTACGCCGGCCACCGTGTCCGGCAGGCCCGCGGCGATGGCCGCGATGCGGGCGATGTCGGAGCCCTGGTCGCCGACGGGGCCGACGACGCCGAGCACGATGTCGTCGATGGCGGCGGGGTCCAGATCCGGGTTGCGTTCGCGCAGGGCGTGGATGAGGCCGACGACCAGGTCGATCGGCTTGGTGCCGTGCAGGGCGCCGTTGGCCTTGCCGCGGCCGCGCGGGGTGCGGATCGCGTCGTATACGTAAGCTTCGGTGCTCACTGGTCAAGCCTTTCGGAGGTGTCCAAGGGGTGGTCCACGGGATGGTCCGGGGGATGGTCCGGAGGGGGAGGTCCCGGGGGAGGTCCCGGGGCCGGTGCGCCGAGGGGTGGTCAGCCGAGGAGGGAGCGGCCGATGATCTCCTTCATGATCTCGGTCGTGCCGCCGTAGATGGTCTGGATGCGGCCGTCGGTGAACGCCCGCGCGACCCGGTATTCGGTCATGTAGCCGTATCCGCCGTGCAGCTGGAGGCAGCGGTCGGCGACCCGCTTCTGGAGTTCGGTGGCCCACCACTTGGCCATCGACGCGTGGACGTGGTCCAGTTCGCCGTGGGCGTGGTCGGTGATGCAGCGGTCGAGGAAGGTACGGGTGACCGCGCACTCGGTGGCCATCTCGGCTATCTCGAAGCGGACGTGCTGGAGCTTGGAGAGCGGCCGGCCGAAGGCCTCGCGCTCCTTGACGTACGTGGTGGTGATCTCCAGCAGGTGTTCGGCGGCGGCGATGGCGGCCATCGCGATGCCGAGTCGCTCCTGCGCGAGGTTGGTCATCAGGTGGAGGAAGGCGCCGTTCGGCTCGCCGAGCAGGTTCTCCTTGGGGACGCGTACGTCGTTGAAGAACAGTTCGGCGGTGTCCTGGGCCTTCTGGCCGATCTTGTCGAGGTTGCGGCCGCGTTCGAAGCCCTCCGCGCCGCGCTCGACGACGAGCAGGGACAGTCCGTGCGCCCCGCCCTCGGGGGTGGTCTTCGCGACGACGATCACCAGGTCGGCGAGGATGCCGTTGGAGATGAAGGTCTTGGAGCCGTTGAGCAGCCAGTGGTCGCCCCGGTCCTCGGCACTGGTGCGGATCCCCTGGAGGTCGGAACCGGCGCCCGGCTCGGTCATCGCGATCGCGGTGACGGTCTCGCCGGAGCAGAACCCGGGCAGCCAGCGGCGTTTCTGCTCCTCCGTGCCGAGCGAGGTCAGGTAGGGACCGATGATGTCGTTGTGCAGGCCGATCGCCAGCCCCGGGGTCCCGGCCCGGGTGAACTCCTCGGCGAGCACGGCCGCGTAGCGGAAGTCCGGGTTCCCGCCGCCTCCGTACTCCTCGGGGACGGCCAGGCCCAGCAGGCCCTGCCGGCCGGCGGCCCGCCAGGCGTCCCGGCTGACGATGCCGTCCTTCTCCCACTGCTCGTAGTGCGGCAGCACCTCCTTGTGCAGGAAGGTGCGTACGGTCTCGCGGAACGCCTCGTGGTCGGCGTCGTAGATGCGTCGTCGCATCGGGGCCCCCTACAGCCAGCTCTTGACGGTTTCGATCAGCCGGGCCGGCTCCGGGCCGACCGGCGTGACGTTGAGCATGGTGACCCCGGCCTCCCGGAAGGCCTCGACGCGCTCGCGCACGTACCCCTCGGGGCCGCAGAGGGTCATCAGTTCGCAGAACTCGTCCGGGACGGCCGCCGCCGCGTCGCGCTTGCGGCCCGCGAGGTACAGCTCCTGGATCCGGCGGGCCTGCTCCCCGTACCCGTAGGCCACGGCGAGGTCGTTGTAGAAGTTCTTGCCGACGGCGCCCATCCCGCCGACGTACAGGGCGATCTGGGGCCGCGCGAGGTCCCGTACGGCGGCCGCGTCCTCGCCGATGGCCAGCAGGCCGCCCGCGACGGTGCGCAGCGGGCCGAGCTCCGGCGGCCGCTTGGCCATGCCCTCGGCGAGGGCTCCGCCCCACACGTCGCGGGCCTTCTCCGGGATGAAGAGGGTGGGGAGCCAGCCGTCGGCGATCTCGGCGGTCAGTGCCACGTTCGCCGGGCCGAGGGAGGCGACGTAGACGGGGATGGCGTCCCTGACCGGGCGGGTGAGGATCTTCAGGGGCTTGCCGTGCCGGCCGCCCTTGGCGGCGGGCAGCGGCATGTCGGTGATGCCGTGGTGGTCGATGGTCTCGCAGCGCCAGATCCGCCGGCACAGCTCGACGGTCTCGCGGGTCCGGCCGAGCGGCTTGTCGTACGGCTTCCCGTGCCACCCCTCGATCACCTGCGGGCCGGAGGCCCCGAGGCCGAGCAGGGCCCGGCCGCCCGACACCGCGTCCAGGCCGGCGGCGGTCTGGGCGATGAGGGCGGGGGTGCGGGAGTAGACGTTGACGATGGCCGAGCCGATCTTCATCCGCTCGGTGCGGGCCGCCAGGTAGCCCATGATCGTCGGGGAGTCGAAGCCCCAGGCCTCGGCGACCCACACGGCGTCGAGACCGGCGGACTCCAGCGCGGCCGCCTCGTCGGCGGCCCGGCGCGGGTCACCGGCGTAGTCGAGCAGCATGGACAGTTCCATCAGGCCTCTTTCGGGAGCAGCGCGGGTACGCCCCAGTCGGCGGCCACCGACTCGGTGTCCGCGCCGGGCAGGGCGGGTCCGGAGGTGACGCGGGTCGGGGTCGCGGAGAAGCGCGGGGCGGGGGCGGGCTGGGTGATCCCGCCGTACTCGGTGAAGGTTCCCCGGGAGGCGAGGTGGGGGTGGTGCGGGGCCTCGCGCAGCGAGAGCACGGGCGCCACACAGGCGTCGGTTCCCTCGAAGAGCGCCGTCCACTCCTCGCGCGTACGGGACTTGAAGCGGGCGGCGACGGCCTCGCGCAGCTCGCCCCAGCGGGCGAGGTCCTTGCGGGCGGGTGCCCGGTCCTCGATGCCGAGCAGTTCCACGAAGGTGTCGTAGAACTGCTGCTCCAGCGCGCCGACCGCCATGTACCCGCCGTCGGAGGTCTCGTAGGTGCCGTAGAAGGGGCAGCCGCCGTCGAGGAGATTGACCCCGCGCCGGTCCTGCCAGCCGCCGGCCGCGACCATGCCGTGGATCATGGCGGTGAGGTGGGCGGTGCCGTCGACGATGGCGGCGTCCACGACCTGGCCGGCGCCCTGCGGGGTGCGGGCGTGCTGGAGGGCGGCGAGGATCCCGATGACGAGGTAGAGCGAACCGCCCGCGTAGTCGCCGACCAGATTGGCGGGGACGGCCGGGGGCTCGCCGGGGCCGCCGATCATGCCGAGCGCGCCGGTGACGGCGATGTACGCGATGTCGTGCCCGGCGGTGTGGGCCAGCGGCCCCTCCTGGCCCCAGCCGGTCATCCGGCCGTAGACCAGCTTCGGGTTGCGGGCGAGGCAGTCGTCCGGGCCGACGCCGAGCCGCTCGGCGACCCCGGGGCGGAACCCCTCGATCAGTACGTCGGCGCGCTCGGCCAGGTCCAGCACCCGGGCGGGGCCCCCGGCGGCCTTCAGGTCGACCAGCACGGAGCGCTTGTTGCGGTTGGTGACGTCGTAGGCCGGGTCGACGGCGAGACCGCCGCCGCCCGGCCGGTCCACGCGGACGACGTCGGCGCCGAGGTCGGCGAGGAGCATGGCGGCGAACGGGCCGGGGCCGATGCCCGCCAGTTCGACGACGCGTACTCCCGCGAGCGGGCCTGCTGTCACTGCCATCGAGCCCCCGGCATCCTGGTGTGAGGGTGGGTGTGTGCGCGTGTGTGACACAACTGATGTAACACCAGTGATGCTAGGAACGCGTTCCACTCAGCACAAGAGCAAGCGCTTAGCCGGTTTCGCCTTTGGCTCGTTCGCGCCGGGAGTTCCGGCGGCGTTCCCGCCGGGAGTCCCCGTACCGTCCCCGTCTCCGTCAGGTCCCCTCCGCGGTCCGGGCGTCGAGGATCGCGACGTGCCGTTTGAGGGCGACGGCCCGGTAGCTCTCCTCCACCCACTCGCACAGCACCTCCACCGACGGCGCCCCCTTCTCCCCCAGCGGCACGGAGACCCAGCCCGCCCTGCCCAGTCCGTACCCGGTGGGTTCGGCGCCGGGGGCGGTCATCGCGTGCCCGTGCAGGTCCTCGTCCTTCAGCTTGACGGACAGGCCGGGCGGCCGGGGGCCGTCCGCGTTCCCCAGGAAGACGAAGATCTTCTTGTTGACCTTCACCACGCCGTCCTCCGGCCCCCAGGGATGTTCTTCCACCGCTTCCGGAAGCCCCAGCGCGAACTCCCGCACCGCCTCCCACTTGCGCACCGCAGCCCTCATCGACGCCTCCGGTTTCCGCCGGTCACACCTGCTCGCACGGACAGTGGGCTCCAACGCTAACCTCAGCCACCGACACCAGCTGGGAGGAGCGGTTCATGACCGAGCACGTCCACGAGGAGCCCGTCCGCGGAGGCCGTCCGGAGCGGGGTTTCGACCTCGTGCTCTTCGGCGCGACCGGGTTCGTCGGCGCGCTGACCGCCGAGTACCTCGCCGAGCACGCGCCCGCCGGCTGCCGGTGGGCCCTGGCCGGCCGCGACCCCGGCAAGCTGGAGCGGCTGCGCGAGCGGCTGGCCGCCCTGAACCCGGCCTGCGCGGACCTGCCGCTGCTGCGGGCGGACGCCGGGGACGCGAGGGCCCTGCGCGAACTGGCGGCGAGCACCCGGGTGCTGGCCACCACGGTCGGGCCGTACGTCTGGTACGGGGCGGAGCTGGTCGCGGCGTGCGCCGAGGCGGGCACCGACTACGTGGACCTCACCGGCGAGCCGGAGTTCGTGGACCGGATGTACGTCGAGCACGACGCGCGGGCCCGGGAGACGGGGGCGCGGCTGGTGCACGCGTGCGGGTTCGACTCGATCCCGGCCGACCTCGGGGCGTACTTCACGGTGGGCCTGCTGCCCTCCGGGGTGCCGCTGCGGGTGGACGGGTTCCTGCGGGCCGGTGCGCTGGCCTCCGGCGGCACGCTGGCCTCCGCCGTCACGGCGCTGGGCCGGGGGCCCCAGACCCTGGCGGCCGCCCGGGCCCGCAGGCTGCACGAGCCCCGGCTGCCGGGGCGCCGGGTACGCGGCCCCGTGGGCGCCCCGCGGTTCAGCCGGGAGACCGGGACCTGGGCGCTGCCGCTGCCCGTGCTGGACCCGCGGATCGTGACCCGGTCGGCGGCCGCGCTGGAGCGGTACGGGCCGGACTTCCGCTACCGCCACTACGCCTCCGTACGGCACCTGCCGGTCGCCGTGGGCCTGACGGCGGCGGTGGGCGCGACGGCGGCGCTGGCACAGGTCCCGGCCGCCCGGCGGTGGCTGCTGAGCCACTGGGAACCGGGCCGCGGCCCGGACGCCGAGCGGCGCGCCCGCAGCTGGTTCACCGTCCGCTTCGTCGGCGAGGGCGGCGGCCGCCGCGTGTTCACCGAGGTCTCGGGCGGCGACCCGGGCTACGGGGAGACGGCGAAGATGCTGGCGGAGTCCGCGCTGTGCCTGGCCCACGACTCCCTCCCGGACCGCTCCGGCCAGCTGACCACGGCGGTGGCGATGGGCGACGCCCTGCTGTCCCGGCTCCAGAAGGCCGGCATCCGCTTCCGGGTGGCGGCGGAGGCGTAACCACCGCACGACGGCGCGGACCGGCGGGCGGCCGCCCGTCACTGAACGGCGTCGACCGCCTCGCGCAGGGCGCGCCGGCACAGGGAGTCGGCGCGGCGGGTGGTTTCGGGGATGCGGAAGCGGGGGCTCAGCGCGAGGGTGTGGGCGCAGGCGTTGTCCAGGGAGATCCGGTGGCCGACGGACACGTACACGGGCTTGATCCCGTGCTGGGTGCGCAGGGCCCGGCCGACGACGGTGCCGTCGGGCGCGAGCAGCGGGGAGACTTCGCCGCGCGGGGCTCCCGGCTCCTCGTGGGTGAAGGTGAAGGGGTTCTTGGCGACGCCCATGCTGGGCAGGCCGGTGACCACCCCGAGGTGGCAGGCCAGGCCGAAGCCGCGCGGGTGGGCGAGGCCGTAGCCGTCGCAGACGACGAGGCCGGGGGTGACGGGGAGGGCCTCCAGGGCGGCGAGCAGGGTCGGCAGCTCGCGGAAGGCGAGCAGGCCGGGCACGTAGGGAAAGCTGACGTGCCCGACGGCGGTGGACTCGGCCACGACCTCCAGGGTCGCGGCGTCGAGCACGACGGCGGCGGCCGCGACCAGGTCGCGTTCGTCGTCGTAGGCCACGTCCACCCCGGCGACCAGCCCCCGCCCGGGCGGGGGGCCGGCCTCGTCGAGGACGACGAGATCGCGCAGTTCATCCTGTATCGCCCGGGCCTCGGCCTCGTCGGCGGGGGTCTTCACAGTCGTCATGGGGTGCGAGAGTAGCCTGGCGATCATGTTCGTCATGGAGCTCACCTACACCGCGCCCCTCGAAGCCGTCGAAGCGCGCATGGACGCGCACGTCGCCTGGCTGGACGGTCACTACGCCTCCGGCGTCTTCCTCGCCTCGGGCCGCAAGGTCCCGCGCGACGGCGGGATGATCCTGGCCCGCGGGGTCTCCCGGGCCGAGATAGAGAAGATCGCGTCGGAGGACCCCTTCGCGGTGGCGGGCGTCTGCGCGTACCGCATCACGGAGTTCATCGCCTCCACGACCTCGTCCCACCTGGACCCGGTCCGCGAGACCCTCCCGTCGTAGCCCGCCTCAGCGCCGCTCCAGCCGTGCCACCCGCCCCTTCTCCCCCGCCGCCCAGCAGCCCCCGTCGGCGGCGCAGTCGACGGTGTCGAACGACCCCGTCTCCAGCGGCCGCCAGGTGCGTCCCGCGTCCGTGGTGACGTCCGTGCCGGTCGGTCCGACCGCCAGGGCCGTGGCGTGCCCGTACGGGTACCAGGCCGCGCCCGAGCGGTAGGCCGGCGGCGGGACCGCCGCCTGGGTCCAGCTCCCGCCCGCGTCGGCGGAGCGGGCCGCGGCCCGGGGCGAGGCCTCGCCCGTGCGGTAGTCGCCGCCGACCGCGAGGCCGGTCGTACGGTCGCGGAAGGCCAGGGCGAACACCCCGCGCGCCGGGTCGCCGCCCGGCACCGTGGAATCGGCGACCCGCCAGGTCAGGCCCCGGTCGGCGGAGTGCATCACCCTCGCGGCCGGACCGCCGCCGGTGGCCAGCCACACGTCACGCGGCCCGGCGGCCGTCAGGCACTGGCCGCTCGCCGCGAATCCGGCCTCGCCGGGCAGCGCCGGCGGCATCCCGGCGTCCGGGAGCACCCGCCAGCTGCGCCCGCCGTCGTCGGTGGCCAGCAGGCGGAACCTGCCGTCGACCGGGTCGCTCACGGCGAGCCCGTGCCGGGAGTCGAAGAAGGTCAGGCAGTCGTAGAAGGCACGCGGATCGGCATTGCGGAAGGTCTCGGTCCAGGTGGCGCCGCCGTCCTCGGTGCGCAGGATCCGGGAGGCCTCTCCCTCGCCGATGGACAGGGCGACGGCACGCCGTCCGTCGAAGGCCTCGATGTCGCGCAGTTCCAGGCCTTCGGCCACCGCCCCGGGCGGTGAGACGTCGCGCCAGCGGCGGCCGCCGTCGCCGGTGCGCAGGACCCTGCCCTTGGATCCCGCCAGCCAGGCCGTGCTGCGGCTGACCGCCGCCAGGCCGCGGAAGCGGACGTCCTTCGCGGCCTCCTGCCCGGTCTCCTTGACCGCCCAGCTGACGCCCCGCAGGCCGGGTCCGGAGATCACCGGCGACGGGTCCGCGCCGGTGTCCGCCCGCGCCGGCGCCACGGCCGCACCGACCAGCAGGGCTGCCGCGCACATGCCAACTCGCAGAAGTCTCATGGCGCGGGAAGCTAACGCACCCCGCATGCCCCGTCCAGGGCGCCTCCCCCGCCCCTCCGGCCCCTTCCGGCATCCGCTTACGCCTGTGGAGCGATCGAATACCGGACGTATTGTGATCGCCGAGCGGGACGCAGGAGCCCCGCGGCACCCTTTACCCATACGGCACGCGCCCTCACTCTGTGCGATCGGACGGGCGAGATCCCGCCAATCGGTGACCCAGCTCACGTCATCCGCCATGCACGGATGTGCCGATTCCGGCGTCTATCCGGTTGCCGGGCTCCACCCCAGGGCCCGACAGCAGATCCGCCGTAAGGGAGCGAGCCTTGATCACTGTCATCGAGCAGGCCGTGCAGGCCCGACTGATCGCCACCGCACCGAAGGTCGAGACCGTCCCCGTCACCCTCTGCTACGACCGCTCGGATCCCTTCGCCGTCCGCATGGCCTTCCCCGCCCTGGCCACGCTGGAGGGCGTCGAGGTCTCCTGGACCTTCGCCCGGGAGCTGCTGATGTCCGGGCTCCGCCACCCGGCCGGCTGCGGCGACGTGCGGGTACGGCCGTACGACGGGGACCGGACGACGGTCGAGTTCCACGCGCCCGAGGGGGTGGCGATCGTACTGATGACCACGGGCGAGCTCCAGCGGTTCCTCGAACGCACCTCCGCGCTGGTACCGCCAGGGCTGGAACACCGTTACCTCGACATGGATCACAGCCTCGCCGAGCTGATGCGCGGCTCCTGCTGAGTTATTCGTTTGCGGGCGGCTACCGGCCGTCCGTACCTTCGTGAAGGCCCTGTAGTCGCCGAAACGGAGTAGGACATTGCTCTTCTGAGGTCCGAGACACCGACCACCACCGCATCCTCGCGATCCCCGTGACAGTCGGCTGTCTCCCCGCGTTGCACGCACCTTTCACGCAACCTGGAGGCCTCCATGAGTCATGCCCCTGTTTTCGCCACCTGCTCCGACCTCTCCTTCGACTGGCCCGACGGCACTCCCGTCTTCGACGGGTTCCACCTGTCCGTCGGGCCCGGCCGGACCGGCCTGGTCGGACTGAACGGCTGTGGCAAGTCCACCCTGTTGAAGCTCCTCGCCGGCGAACTGACCCCGTCCTCGGGACAGGTGTCGGTCGCCGGAAGCATCGGCTACCTGCCGCAGAACGCCACCCTCGACACCGCCCTGCGGGTGGACGAGGCGCTCGGCATCCGCACCGCCCGCACCGCCCTGCACGCCATCGAGGCGGGCGAGGCCACCGAGGCCAACTTCGCCGCCGTCGGCGACGACTGGGACGTGGAAGAGCGCGCCCTGGCCATGCTCGACCAGCTCGGCCTCGCCGGGATCGGCCTGGACCGGACCGTCGGCGAGCTGTCGGGCGGCCAGTGCGTCCTGCTGCGGCTGGCGGCGCTGCTGCTCGCCCGGCCGGACGTCCTGTTCCTCGACGAGCCCACCAACAACCTGGACCTGCGGGCCCGGCGCCGCCTCTACGCGGCCGTCGAGTCCTGGTCCGGGGTGATGGTGCTGGTCAGTCACGACCGCGAGCTGCTGGAGCGGGTCGACCAGATCGCCGATCTCCGCGACGGCGAAGTCCGCTGGTACGGCGGCAACTTCACCGACTACGGGCGGCTGCTCGCGGCCGAGCAGGAGTCGGCCGAGCGGATGGTCCGGGTCGCCGAGGCCGACGTACAGCGCCAGAAGCGCGAACTGGCCGAAGCCCAGGTCAAATTGGCCCGGCGCAAGCGGTACGGCCAGAAGATGAACGAGAACAAGCGCGAGCCGAAGATCGTCATGGGCGCCCGCAAGCGCGCCGCCCAGGAGTCGGCGGGCAAGCACCGCGTCATGCACGCCGAGAAACTGGCGGACGCCCGGGAGCGACTGGACCAGGCCGTCGAAGCGGTACGCGACGACGCCGAGATCCGGATCGAGCTGCCGGCCACCCAGGTCCCACCGGGCCGACGGGTGCTGACCCTGAGCGATCTGCGCCTGGCCCACGGCGCGGGGGCGGCGGGCGAGTGGGAGGTGCGCGGTCCGGAGCGGATCGCCCTGGTCGGCGCGAACGGCTCGGGCAAGACGACCCTGCTGCGGACCATCGCCGGGCTGCTGCCGCCCGCGTCCGGAGAGGCGGTGGCGCACGTTCCGGCCCGCTTCCTGCCCCAGCGGCTCGACGTCCTGGACGACGAGCGCTCGGTGGTGGAGAACGTGGCGCGGTTCGCTCCGCACGCCACGAACAACGTGATCCGGGCGCGGCTCGCGCGCTTCCTGTTCCGGGGCGCGCGGGCGGACCGGGCGGCGGGGACCCTGTCGGGCGGCGAGCGCTTCCGGGCGACGCTGGCGGCGCTGCTGCTGGCCGAGCCGGCTCCCCAGCTGCTGATGCTGGACGAGCCGACGAACAACCTGGACCTGGCGAGCGTCCGCCAGCTCTGCGGGGCGCTGGAGTCCTACGAGGGCGCGCTGCTGGTGGCCAGCCACGACGTGCCGTTCCTGGAGTCGATCGGCATCACGCGGTGGCTGGCGCTCGACGGCGGGCTCCGGCCGACCACGGCCGAGGAGGTGCGGGCCGCCATGGCGCAGTAGCGCCCGGGTCCTGACCCCGCCGGACGGGGTCAGGGCCCGGATAGCCCCCGGCCCCGTGGCTTCCGCCGTCAAGGCGGGAGCCACGGACCACCTTCTCGCGTGATTCTCACCGCTGTGGAGCGGCCTGGGACCCCGTCCAACTGCATAGATAACCGGATGTAGCCGGGCAGAACGATGCCTGGGGCTTGGCGCTCCTTGATGTCGCGCTTAACCTACGACTCCGTAGGCTACGGAACCGTAGGTAATTCGCTTTGTCCCCAGGAGTACCCGTGACGATCACCTCTCCCCACCTCGGCAGCTCGGAGGCGTGGACCGACGCCAAGCTGCTGTACGCGCTGGAAGAGGTGGTCGAGAACGAACTCAACCGCCATCTGAAGGTCACCAAGGACTGGATGCCCCACGAGTACGTCCCGTGGAGCGACGGCCGCAACTTCCCCGGCTTCTTCGAGGACGGGGAGGCCTGGGACCCGCAGCAGTCCAAGGTCACCGACATCGGCAAGATCGCCCTGGTCGTGAACCTGCTGACCGAGGACAACCTCCCCAGCTACCACCACGAGATCGCGACCCTCTTCGGCCGCAACGGCGCCTGGGGCACCTGGGTGCACCGCTGGACCGCCGAGGAGGGCCGCCACGGCATCGTGATGCGCGACTACCTGCTGGCCTCGCGCGCCGTGGACCCGGACAAGCTGGAAGCCTTCCGGATGCAGCACATGTCCGAGGGCTTCGAGTCCGACAACAGCCACTCGATGCTGCACTCGGTGGCGTACGTCGCCTTCCAGGAGCTCGCGACCCGGATCTCGCACCGCAACACCGGCCACCAGTCCGGTGACCCGGTCTGCGACCGGATGCTGGCCCGCATCGCGCAGGACGAGAACCTGCACATGATCTTCTACCGCAACCTGCTCGCCGCGGCCTTCGAGATCGCCCCCGACCAGACGATGCAGGCCGTGCGGGACGTCGTCGTCAACTTCCGGATGCCGGGCCACGGCATGCCCGGCTTCGAGCGGATGGCCGCGCAGATGGCGATCGGCGGGGTCTACAACCTGCGGATCCACCACGACGACGTGCTGAGCCCCGTGATCCGCTTCCTCAAGATCATGGACATCCAGGACCTGGGTCCGGAGGGACAGAAGGCCCAGGAGGAGCTCGGACTCTTCATGAACGGCCTGGACAGCGAGGCCCGCAAGTTCGACGAGCGCCTGGCCGCGCGCGCCGCGCGCCTGGCCGCCCGCAAGGGCTGAGCCGCGCCCCCTGAGCCCCCGGCCGCGCCGGGGGCTCCGCCGCGCCGGGGGCTCCGCCGGACCCTTCCGCCGGTCCCGGGTGGTTCGCGTCGGGCCCGCGCGGCCGGACGTACCGGTCAGCCGCGCGGGCGCAGGGCGAACCGCTCCGCCTCCGACAGCCCGCCCCAGACCCCGAAGCGCTCGTCGTTCGCCAGCGCGTACTCCAGACACGCCGCCCTGCCCTCGCACGCCCCGCAGAGCCGCTTCGCGTCCTGGAGCGATGACCCCGGCTCCGGGAAGAAGAAGCTCGGGCCGGTCTGGGCACACAGGGCCTGGTCGTACCAGGCGGGGGCGGCTGTGGAGTTCATCGACATGTGCCGATCGTGAACGGGCCGGATGGACGTCCGATCAACACCTCATCAACACCGGGCCACGGCCTCGGGCGCGCTCCGGCAGACGGTGCGGCCGGCACGCGTGCCCCCGTTGATCAGGCGATCGGGAAGGCGGCCCCGGGGGCGGCGTAGGACACGGGGCCTTCGAAGCGTGCGGCGGCCCGGGCCACCGCCTGTGCGGGGGTGAGCGCGTGGCCGACGTGGGTGAGGATCAGCCGGGCCGCCCGGGCGGCGGTCGCCGTGTCGCCCGCGTCCTCCGGAGTGTGGTGCACCTGTTCGCCGTCGGTGGGCGGCCGGTCGCTGTCCGCCTCGCACAGGAGTACGTCACAGCCCTCGGCCAGCCGGGTCAGGGCGGGGCACGGCGCCGTGTCCCCGGAGTAGACCAGCGACCCGCCGGCGGTGTCGACCCGCAGGGCGAAGGCCGGGATGCCGTGCGCGACAGCCCGGCTGGTCAGGGTGAGGGCGCCCATCCGGGCCCGGTGTCCGTCGTGCAGTTCGTGGACGGCGAAGGCGGCTTCGACCGGGCTGCGGGTCGAGCCGTTGGTGAGGAAGTGGGCCAGCCGGTCGGCGGTGCCCGGGGGGCCGTACAGGGGGATGGGAGCGGTCAGCCGTATGTCCGCGTACAGCGCGGCGTAGTACGCGGTGAGCAGATCCGCGCTGTGGTCGGCGTGCAGGTGCGAGATCCAGATCGCGTCCAGGCCGTCCAGCCCGACGTAGCGCTGCAACTGCGCCAGCGTCCCGCTCCCCGCGTCCACCCACACCCGTGTGCCGCCGCCGGACACCAGGTAGCCGGAGCACGGGTTGTCCACGCGGGCGTAGGGCGTCGCGGAGCCCAGGACGGTGAGCCCGAGGAGGTCGCTGGTCATCCGTGGAGTCTAGAACGCGGGGACTAGGCTGACGATCATGGAAGACACTCAGGACGATCCCGTCGGCGCCTTCGTATGGGGCGAGGCCGAGCGCCGGGCCGCGCTGGGCGACGTCGCGTACCTGCGGGAGCTGGGGGCACGGCTCAGCGAGCAGTACCAGGACGCCACGGAACGGGCACGGACGTACGCTCACCAGCTCGGGCACGTGATACGGGTGCTGGCCCTCACACCGGGCCGGGAGAGCCTCGTGGAGCTGCTGCGGCTCGTCGACGAGAAGCGGCCCCCGTCCCATCCCCGCGAGCTCGCCTCGCTCCTCGCGGAGCACCAGCGGCCCGCCGACCTCGCCGCGACCGTCTTCGACCGCCCCGGCGCCGGGGCGGCGGACGAGCTGGGCCCGTGCCTCTTCCACGAGCTGCTGCTCCGGAGCGCGGACATGCGGGGAATCCCCCGGCCGCGTTCTTCGCACACCCTGGCCTGGCTGCCGCCGCGGCTGCGCGATTTCGAGACCGGCGCCGCCTTCCCGCGCCGCACGGTCAACGGCTCCGCCGGCGGGCTCGGGACCGCGATGCCCACCGAGGGACGCCTCGACCCGCCGGTGCCCCGCACCACCGTGCGGCCGGCCCTGCGGAACACGGCCACCGTGGAGGTCCACGAGAACATCGTCTCCGCTCCGCAGGCCGGCGACTGGGGGCACTTCGACGCCTGGGTCTTCCGGCTGGACGAGGAACTCGCCCCCGGGCTGGTGCCGGCTCTGCTGCCGGTGCTGCCCATGCCCTGCGCCGAGGCCGGGCCGACGGGCCGCTTCGAGGTCGCGCTCAGCCCGCTCGGCGAGGTCTGGCGGCTGCTCTTCGCCGCCGCCTCGATGGGCGGGGTGTACGGAGGGGGCGTGGGCGGAGCCTACGGGCGGATGTGGGCGTGGCGCTCGATGGCGGGTCTGGCCGGCGCCCCGGCGGGCGCCGGCGCGGAAGAGGTGGAGCGCCTGGCACGCGGGACCACCTGGTTCCGCTTCGAGGCCGACTCGGAGTGGTTCCACAACGAGATCGGCGCCGACTTCGGCATCGCCGCCCTCTCCCCGGACCGCCGCCGCCTCGCGGTCCTCGCGGCCACGGACACGGACTAACGGACCGGTGCCGCCGCCCGCTCGAGCCAGCGGGCGAGGGTGTCGAAGTCCGCGTCCGTCAGACCCGTGCGGGGGTCGACCCGGTGGAGGAGGGCGGGGGCCGGGTGACGGGCCGCCGCCCAGGCCCGGTCGGCGGGGGTGATCTCGTCGTCCGCCCAGGCGAAGGGGCGCCCGGCCGCCCGGGCCAGGAGCGTCCGGGTCTTCCAGTGGAGGCCATCCCGGCCCTCGTCGTGGGAGGGCTCGGGCCAGTCGACCACCGGCAGGCACGGCAGGCCCAGGCGCGGGGAGAGCGTCTCGTTGGCCTCGTCCGACCAGGTCGTGGCCCACACCAGTTCGCACGGCAGGGCGAGCAGCCGGGGCCCGAGGGCGGGGTCGAGCCTGGCGAGCAGGGGATTGCCGGATCCCTCCCAGGGGCCGGCGGCCGTGCGGTAACCCGTCCCGCCGAAGGGGATCAGCGGGCCGTCCACATCGAGGAAGAGCAAGGGGCGCGGGGGAAGAGCGGGCATGCCGCCAGACTAGGCGTCAGTCCTCGTGCTTCGCCCGGCTCGGTTGGACGCGCTTCGGTTCGCCCGGCATCTTCGGGTAGTCCGGCGGGTACGGCATGTCGCTGAGGCCGTGCTCGTGCTCGTCCCGGGCCGCGAGTTCCAGTACGGCGTCCAGGCTGAAGGCGTGCTCGTCCATGTCGGCGTGCAGGTCGCCCAGCTCGGCGAAGCGGGCCGGCATCGTCACGATGTCGAAGTCGCGCGGCTCCGCGTCGTCCACCTCGTCCCAGCGCAGCGGCGCCGAGACGGGGGCGTGCGGGCGGGGGCGGACCGAGTACGCCGAGGCGATGGTCCGGTCACGCGCCGTCTGGTTGTAGTCGACGAAGATCCGCTCGCCGCGCTCCTCCTTCCACCAGGCCGTGGTGACCTTCCCGGGCATCCGCCGCTCCAGCTCCCGGCCCAGGGCGATCGCGCAACGGCGGACCTCGGTGAAGGTCCAGCGCGGTGCGATCGGGACGAAGACGTGCAGGCCCCGGCCACCGGAGGTCTTGGGCCAGCCGCGCAGCCCCAGCTCGTCCAGCAGCGCCCGCAGTTCGTGCGCGGCCGCCACCGCGTGGTGGTAGTCGGTGCCCGGCTGCGGGTCGAGGTCGATCCGCAGTTCGTCCGGCCGGTCGGTGTCCTCCCGGCGCACCGGCCAGGGGTGGAAGGTCAGGCAGCCCAGGTTGGCGGCCCACAGGACGGCGGCCGGCTCGGTCGGGCAGATCTCGTCGGCCGTACGGCCGCTGGGGAAGGCGATGTGCGCGGTGGGGATCCAGTCGGGCAGGTTCTTCGGGGCCCGCTTCTGGAAGAAGGACTCCCCCTCCACTCCGTCGGGGTACCGCTCCAGGGTGGTGGGACGGTTGCGCAGGGCGCGGGTGATCCCGTCGGCGACGGCCAGGTAGTACTCGGCGACGTCCCGCTTGGTGAGGCCCCGCTCCGGGAAGTACACCTTGTCCGGGCTGGACAGCCGTACCGTCCGCCCGCCCGCCTCGAGTTCGATCGCACCACCGGCAGCACCCATGTGCGCCACGGTAGGCGTGGGGGGGGGGGGGGGGAGAGCGGGGGGGGGGGGGGGGGCCGCCGCAGAACCCTATGTATGGATCTGCCGGTGATGCCGCCCGTGAAGCCGATGCTCGCCAAGTCGGTGA
>NZ_JBVHWK010000005.1:83014-135416 GCF_055569445.1 Streptomyces sp. NPDC029122
TTCTGCTCTGCCCACCCCCCCCCCCCCCCCCCCCCCCCCTCCCCCCCCCCCCCCCCCCCCCCCCCCCCCCCCCCCCCCCCCCCCCCCCCCCCCCCCCCCCCCCACACCGGGCGGGCCCGGACGTACCGCCGCAGAATCCTGTGTATGGATCTGCCGGTGATGCCGCCCGTGAAGCCGATGCTCGCCAAGTCGGTGAGCACGATCCCGCCGGGCATGCAGTACGAGGCCAAGTGGGACGGCTTCCGGGCGATCGTGTACCGCGACGGGCCGGAGGTGGAGATCGGGAGCCGTACCGGCAAGAGCCTGGTCCGGTACTTCCCCGAGCTGGTGGCGGCGCTGAAGGAGAGTCTGCCGCCCCGCTGCGTCGTCGACGGGGAGATCGTGATCGTCCACGGCGGACGGCTCGACTTCGACCGGCTCAGCGAGCGGATCCACCCCGCGGCCTCCCGGGTGAAACTGCTCGCCGAGACCACTCCGGCCAGCTTCGTCGCCTTCGATCTGCTCGCGCTCGGCGACGACTCCATGCTCGGCACCCCGCTCGGCGAACGCCGCAGCGCCCTGGTCCGCGTACTCTCCACAGCTCGGCCCCCCGTGCACGTCGCGCCCGCGACCACGGATCCCGCGCTCGCGCGGGAGTGGTTCGAGCGGTTCGAAGGCGCCGGGCTCGACGGGGTCGTCGCGAAACCCCTCGATCTCCCCTACCGGCCCGACGCCCGACTGATGTTCAAGATCAAGCACGAGCGTACGGCCGATGTCGTCCTCGCCGGTTTCCGTTTCCACACGAGCGGTCCGATTGTCGGATCGCTGCTGCTCGGCCTGTACGACGACCACGGCGCCCTCCAGCACGTGGGCGTCTGCGCCGCCTTCCCGATGAAGCGCCGGGCCGAGCTGGTCACGGAGCTCGAACCCCTGCGGATGCCGGACGTCGAGGGCCACCCGTGGGCCTCCTGGACCGAGGAGTCCGCGCACGAGAGCGCCCGGCTGCCCGGCGCGCAGAGCCGCTGGACCGGGAAGAAGGACCTGTCCTGGGTGCCGCTGCGCCCCGAGCGGGTCTGCGAGGTGCGGTACGACCACATGGAGGGCGACCGCTTCCGGCACACCGCGCAGTTCGCCCGCTGGCGCCCCGACCGCACGCCCGAGAGCTGTACGTACGCCCAGCTGGAGGAGGTCGTCGGCTACGACCTCGCCGAGGTGCTGGGCACTCCCGGCCGAGGGCCTGGCCCCGGGTGAACCGCCCGCCCGCCGCGCGGCGTCGCGGTCAGCTCCTCCCACTCCGCCCGGCCCGGCCCCACCGCGTTCGGCACCCAGCCGGGCCGGGCCGCGAGCCAGCGCGCCACCCGCGCCCGGACCGCGGGGTCCGCGTAGGCCCGCCCGGGCGCCTCGGCCAGGTGCCGCACCCTGGCCCGCGCCCGCATCACCTCCGGGTCCTCCAGGGCGCACTCGAACAGCGCGGCCGCCTCCCGCGCCCTGGCCGCCGCCCCGGACGCGGGGCCCGCTCCCCCGGCCCCCGTTCCCCCCGCCCCGCCCGCGAGCCGCTCCCCGACCGCCGCGTCGGCCCCGACCTGGAGGTCGAACCAGGGCTTCAGCGTGCGCAGCGCCCAGCCGTGGTACCCGGCGGCGAACTCGGCGGACCCCGGGTCCCGGTGCGCCGTCCGGGCCACCCGGTCGGCCGCCCACAGCGCGAGTGAGGTCCCCTGCCCCAGGGTCGGGTTGGTGTGGGTGAGCGCGTCCCCGACGGGCACCATCCCGGTCACCACCGGGCCGCGCCCGTCGGCCAGGGGGCTCCACCGGTTGTCCAGGCCCGCGGTGGCCAGTACCCCCGACAGCGGCTCTGCGCCCAGCTCCAGCCAGGCCGCGCCGGGCGGGAAGGTCCGGGCGGCGGCCTCGAAGACGGCCGGGTCGCGCAGGGCGGCTCGGGTGGGGTCCCCGGTGTGCGCGAACACGGTGACGGCGAAGACCCGGTTGTCGGACGGGAAGACCGCGCAGCCCGCGAAGGCGCCGCCGGTCACCGTCCACGGCCGGCGCGGCCCCTCCTCCGTCCCCTCGGGCAGCCGGTACCAGCGGCAGAAGTACGCGAGGCCCGTGCGGTGCCGCTCGACGGGGGCCGGGCGGCAGCCGGCCCCGGCCAGCAGGCCGCCGGAGCCTCCGCGCCGGCCGCCCGCGTCCACCACGAGGTCACCCGCGTAGGCGCCGCCCGGGGTGGTGACGCCGGTGATGCTGACCCACGGCTCAGCGCCCGTCCCCCGGTCTCTGGTCAGGCCGGCGACCGGCTCCCCGTACCGCACCACCACGCCGGGCTCCGCGCGCAGGGCCCCGGCCAGCGCGCTCTCCAGCACGATGCGGCGGGCCTGGACCATGACCAGGTCCTCGTCGCCCGGCCGCGCCGGAGGCCGTACGTCGAACCAGTCGAGCTCGTGCCGCTCGCGGGCGCCGAGCCGGAGCATCTCGGCGTGTACGTCGGGCAGTTCGGCGCGCAGCAGCTTGCGGGCGGCGCCGAGCAGGACGTGCGGCTGGGCCGCCTGGGGTACGGAGGGGCGCCGCCAGCCGAAGAAGTCACGGTCGAGGGCGGTGCCGGGGGCGCGGGTGTCGCGTTCGAAGACCTCGGCGGTGTGTCCCCGGCGGGCGGAGAGGAGGGCGGTCGCGAGTCCCGCGATGCCCCCGCCGATGACCAGCACATGTGCCACGGCGTCCCCCGAACCGGCGTCCCGTACGACGATCTGACCGTCCAGAGCTTGCACGAGCGCACCCCGGCCGAAACTCGCACACGCGTCCGGGGCCGGCCGGAGGGGGCCGTCCCGCCGGGCAGCCCCGCCACCCGACCGGCGAAAATGACCGCATGGCCAGCCCACACGAGCACGCACCCGGCACCGCATCCCGTACCGAAGCCGGCCCCCCGCCCCAGCGGGCCGTCCCGCAGCCCAACGCGATCGTCGGCGTCGGCCTGATCGTGCTCGGGCCCGACGGCCGCGTACTGCTCGGCCAGGCCCACGACGGCAACTGGGAACTGCCCGGCGGCAAGGTCGATCCCGGGGAGGACTTCGAGCGGACCGCCGCCCGGGAGCTCGCCGAGGAGACCTCCCTTCGGGCCGACCCCGCGGACATCGAGCTGCTGGCCGTCCAGATCTACGCGCACCCCACGCCGCCGACCCGGGTGACGGTGGCCGCACTCACCCGCTCGGCGCAGGGCAGCCCCGCCGTCACCGAACCGCACAAGATCGCCCGCTGGCGGTGGTTCGCCCCGGAGGAGATCCCCGGCAGCCTCTACCCGCCCTCGGCGGCGGTCCTGCGCGCCTGGCGCCCCGACCTCGCGGCCCTCCCCCGCGTGCCCTCGCACGACTACCCCACCCACCGGCGCTAGGCAGCACGGCGGGCGGTGAGCACCGGGACGGGACGGCCAGTTCACCGAGCCGCCCTCGGCGGCCGAGGAAGCCCCGGCGGGTGACGGCGTCCCGGGGCGGCGGCCGGTTCTCGTCGACCGTGTCGCGCACGGAGCGGTCCGGCGCTGCGGGGCCGCGCGAAATTCCCCTTGCGCAATGGTCAAGAAACGTTGACCATTGCTCGCATGCCTACCGACGATCTTCCCGAGACGTTCCACGTCACCACGGACGAGCAACTGCGCGCCGTCTCCAACCTCACCCGCCACCGGATCATGGCCGTGCTCCGCTTCGAGCCGGCGACGATCACGCAGATCGCCGAACGGGTGGGCCTCGCCAAGGGGAGTTCCAGCTATCACGTGCGGCTGCTGGAGCGGGCCGGCCTGGTGAAGGTGGTACGGACGCGGAAGGTGCGGGGCGTCACCGAGCGGTACTACGCGATGGCCGCGCGGTCGATCGTGCTGCCGGATCCGGGCGAGGGAGGACCGGACGTGCTGATGCGCCATGCGGTGGCGGACCTGGAGGCGGCGCCGCTGGATGGCGGGCGGCACGTACGGATGGCTCATCTGCGGCTCACCGAGGAGCAGTTCGCGCAGCTGGGGGCCCGGCTGGAAGCACTGGCGGACGAGTACCGGGAGCTGTCCGATCCGTCGCTGCCGGACGCGTCACTCGTCTTCGCGCTGTTCCGCCCGGCGCCGCGCCAGCAGGCCGAGGGGGACTCCAAGTGACCTCCGGCGAACGGAAGTTGCCGACCGGATTCGGACGGCTGTGGACCGCACAGACGGTGTCCTCGCTCGGTGACGGGGTGTCGCATGCCGCGCTGCCGCTGCTCGCGCTGACGTTGACGCGGGATCCGATGACGCTCGCCGTCGTCACGGCCGCCGGGACACTGCCGTGGCTGCTGTTCGGGGTGCTCGGCGGTGCGCTGGTGGACCGCTGGGACCGCCGGCGCACGATGTGGGTCGTGGACGCGGCCCGTGCGGCGCTGCTCGTGATACCGGCGGCAGCGGCCGTGCTCGACGTACTGAGCATTCCGCTGCTCGCGGCCGTCGCCTTCCTGCTCGGTCTCGGCGGACTCTTCTTCGACACGGCCGCCACGGCCTATCTGCCGGATCTGCTCGGCCGTGACCCCGCACTCCTGGAGCGGGCCAACTCCCGCTTGCGCGGGGCCCAGACCGCCATGTCCGGCTTCGCGGGGCCGCCTGCGGGCAGTGCGCTGCTCGCGCTGGGGCGGGCGGTTCCGCTGCTCGCCGACGCGGTGTCGTTCCTGCTCTCCGCCGTGCTCGTCCGTACGCTGCCCGCCGTGCCGCGGCCCGTGCCGGAGGTCCGCGAGTCGCTGCTCCGGCAGGCGCGGGCCGGGGCCTCGTACGTCTTCCGGGACCGGTTGCTGCTCGGGCTCGCGCTCCGCCCGGCGGTCGGGAACGTCGCCTTCCTGGCGGTGGAGACCGTCCTCGCGCTCTTCGCGCACGACCGCCTCGGCATCGACACCTACGGTTTCGGCCTGCTCCTGACGGCGGAGGCCACCGGCGGCCTGATCGGTGCGGGCATCGCCTCCCGCCTCGGCCGACGACTCGGCACCGGCACCGCACTGACCTGCACGGCCGTCGTCGAGGGGCTTGCCATCCTGGGCCTCGCCGCCGCCCCGAACCCGTACGCGGCCGGGCTGGCGCTCGCCGTCTGCGGGGCGGGCATGGGCGCCACGATGGTGCTCGGGCCCTCCCTCCGACAGGCGGTCGTCCCGGCCCACCTCATGGGCCGGGTCGCCTCCACCTCCCGCATGCTGGCCATGTGCGCCGCCCCGACGGGGGCCTTCCTCGGCGGCTGGCTGGCCACGGCCTACGACGTCCGCACCCCGCTCTACGCCGCCGCCGGCCTCCTTCTGGCGATGACGGCCGTCACGGCATCCATGACCAGCAACCGCCGGGTCGAAGCGGCGCTGCGTGCCGCCGCCCCGGCCGGCGGCCCGGACATGCAGCGGGCGCGCTCGGGCGAATGAGCCGGCCCTTCCGCGCCGGTCACGTACGCCCTGGCATCCCTGACCGAGATGGGGAGCATCATGCCCGGGAAGCACGACCAGGCACCCAGGGGACCCTAGGCTCCCCGCGCCCCCAGCCGGGGTGCGAAGCCGCCCTCGCGCAGGTCCTCCGCCAGCAGTCGCTTGGCGATGGCGTCCGCCGCCGCCCGCAGTTCCTCGCTGCGCGGCCGGCCGCGGTCCTGCTCCAGCCGGTCGCCCAGCCAGTCCGCCCAGGCCCTCGAGATCACCGCCGCCTCCCGTTCGCCCGCCCGGGTATGGGCGAAGAAGCCGTTCTGCCGGGTCAGGAAGCCCTCCTCCACCATCCGGTCGAAGACCGGCAGCAGCACCTCCGGCGGCAGTGAGAGCCGCGACGCGATCAGCCCCAGGCTCGCGTGCCCCACGGTCCGGGTCATCAGGTCCACCTGCATCACCGCCCAGGCTCCCGCCATGTCCAGCCGCGTGTCGGAGGCGTGGACGATCGCCCGCGCCGTGTCGGGCCCCATGTTCCGTACGAGCTTGCCCACCGCCAGTTCCAGCAGCTTGGCCGAGTCCCCCGAGGCCGTGGCGGGGGACGCGAAGCCGTCGCCGATGTCCGTGGAGCCCGCCCGGGCGCTGTCGCGCAGCCGGACCTGCTTGAGGAAGAGCGCGACGACGAAGCCGACGGCCGCCACCGGAACCGTCCACAGGAACACGGTGTGCAGGGCGTCGGCGTACGCGTCGACGACCGGGCCCGCCCCGGCCGGGGGGAGTCCGTGGACGCCCTGCGGGCTCTGCGCGGCGGCGGCGAGGCCGGCCGGATCGGCGCCGGTGGCCCGGGCGGCCTCGGCGACCCCGGCCTTCAGTTCGGGCTCCAGGCGGTTGGCGTAGATCGTCCCGAAGACGGCGGTGCCGAAGGAGCTGCCGAGCGTACGGAAGAAGGTGACGCCGGAGGTGGCCGTGCCGAGGTCGGCGTAGTCCACGGTGTTCTGCACCGCGATGGTCAGCACCTGCATGCACAGCCCGATGCCGGTGCCGAGGACGAACATGTACGCCGACTCCAGCCACCCACCGGTGCCGGGTCCCATCAGCGACAGCAGGTACAGGCCGGCGCCCATCACCGCGCAGCCGGCGATCGGGTAGACCCGGTAACGGCCGGTCCGGCTGGTGGCGTTGCCGCTGAAGACCGACGCGATCAGCAGGCCGATGACCAGCGGCAGGGTCCGTACGCCGGACAGGGTGGCCGAGTCGCCGTCCACGTACTGGAGGTAGGTCGGCAGGAAGGTCATCGCGCCGAGCATGGCGAAGCCGACGACGAAGCTGAGGACCGAGCACACCGTGAAGACGGGGTTGCGGAAGAGCCGCATGGGCAGCATCGGTTCGGCCGCCCGGGTCTCGGCCACGCAGAACAGGGCGAGGGCCAGCGCGCCGCCCGCGAAGAGCCCGGTGATCACCGGTGAGCTCCAGGCGTACTCGTTGCCGCCCCAGCTGGTGGCCAGGATCAGCGCGCTCGAACCGGCGGCGATCAGGGTGATGCCCGGGTAGTCGATGGCGGGCCGGCCGGCGGCGCGTACCGACGGGATGGTGCGGGCGGCCGCCACGACGACGAGCACGGCGATCGGGACGTTGACGTAGAAGGCCCAGCGCCAGCTGAGGTGGTCGGTGAACAGGCCGCCCAGCAGTGGTCCGATGACGGTGGCGATGCCGAAGACGGCGCCGATGGCGCCCTGGTACTTGCCCCGTTCGCGCAGGGGAACCACGTCGGCGATCAGGGCCATGGAGGTGACCATGAGGCCGCCGGCGCCGATGCCCTGGAGGCCCCGCCACAGGATGAGCAGGGTCATGTTGCCGGCGAGGCCGCACAGGAAGGAGCCGGTGATGAAGATGACGGCGGAGATCTGGAAGATGAGCTTCCGGCCGAAGAGGTCGCCGAACTTGCCCACCAGGACCGTCGCGACGGTTTCCGCGAGCAGGTACGCGGTCACCACCCAGGCCATGTGGGCCGCGCCGCCGAGATCCGCCACGATGGTGGGCAGGGCCGTGCCCACGATCGTCTGGTCGAGCGCGGCCAGCAGCACGCCCAGCATGATCGTGCCGAAGACGACGTTGCGCCGCCGCCGGTCGAGCACGGGCGGCGGCGCGGCCACGGCGGGGGCACTGGTCACATCTCGCACTCTCACAGCACCCCCACCCCACCGCATGCCGCAAGCCGCCGCACGGGTGAGGACCCCGAGGCCGCGCCCCGGGAAGGGGTCAGCGCAGGTGGGCCAGGCCCGGGTGCTCCGCCGCGTACGCGTCCAGCAGCCGCCGGGCCACCGCCACCGAGTCCACCAGGGGGTGCAGCGCGAAGGCCTTCACGGCGTCCGCCCGCGAGCCGCTCGAAGCGGCGGCCAGCACCGCCCGCTCCGCCGCCTTCACCGAGGTGACCAGCCCCACCGCGTGCAGCGGCAGCGGTGCCACGGAGACCGGGTGGGCGCCGTTCGCGTCGACCAGGCACGGCACCTCGATGACCGCGTCCGCGTCGAGCACGGAGAGGGTGGCGCCGTTGCGGACGTTGAGGATCAGGGTGGCCCGCTCGTCCCGGGCGATGGCCCGCATCAGCGCGAGGGCGACCTTCTCGTAGCCGCCGGACTCCAGGTCGCTCTCCTCGCGCTCCCCGACGCCCGCCACCTCGCGGTTCTCCGACATGTACGTGGCCTCGCGCTCGGCCCGGGTGCGGTCCCAGGCGGCCAGCGCCGCTCCGGCGGGCTGTCCCGGCCGGCCGGCCTCGGCGTAGAAACCGCGCTGCTGGTCGCGCAAGAAGGCGCCGCGCGTCTGCTTCGCCTCCTGGTAGGCCCGTACCGTGTCACGGTTGAAGTAGTAGTAGTGCAGGTACTCGTTCGGGATCGCGCCGAGCGAGCGCAGCCAGTCGGCGCCGAAGAGCCGCCCCTCCTCGAAGGACTCCAGCGCCTCCGTGTCGGCCAGCAGCCGGGGCAGCTCGTCGCGCCCGCCGATCCGCAGGCCGCGCACCCAGCCCAGGTGGTTGAGGCCCACGTAGTCGATCCAGGCCTCGCCGGGCCGGGCGCCGAGCAGCCGGGCGATCCGGCGGCCGAGGCCGACGGGCGAGTCGCAGATGCCGATGACCCGGTCGCCCAGTGCCTCGGCCATGGCCTCGGTGACCACTCCGGCCGGGTTGGTGAAGTTGATGACCCAGGCGCCGGGGGCGGTACGGGCGATCCTGCGCGCGATCTCGCGGGCCACGGGCACCGTCCGCAGGCCGTACGCGATACCGCCCGCGCCGACCGTCTCCTGGCCCAGCACTCCCTCGGCCAGCGCGATCCGCTCGTCCGCCGCGCGCCCCTCCAGGCCGCCGACGCGGATGGCGGAGAAGACGAAGTCGGCTCCGCGCAGGGCCTCGTCCAGGTCGCCGGTGGCGGTGACGGCCGGGGCGCCCGCCACCCCGGCGGCCGCGGCCTGGTCCGCGAGGACCCGGGCCATGGCGGCGAGCCGGGCGGGGTCCTCGTCGTAGAGGGTCACACGGGACACCCGACCCTCGGCGTGGTCGCCCAGCAGTGCCCCGTAGACGAGCGGGACGCGGAATCCGCCCCCGCCGAGGATGGTCAACCGCATGCCCTGTTCCGCCCTTCCGCCGTCGTGGCCGCGGCCACGGCCCGGGGCTTCCCGGAACGGGCGGGAGCCACGATTCCGGCGGCGCCGCCGGAATGCCACGATCCGTGACATCCGCGCGATGCCGCGGATCGTGGCACCGCCCGGACCGAACCAGGCGGTCGGTACGGCCCGGTGCCGCCGACCCCGCCCTGGACGGGCCGTGGCGCGCGCTTCAGGGGGCCAGTCTGCCCCGCGGTGTCATTCCCCCAGCGGCGGCACGGCCCGCAGACGCGCGCCCTGCTGCTGCGGGGAGCCGGCTCCGCCGCGCACCGGACCGGCCGGCAGGCCCTGCGGGGCCGAGAGCACCAGGGTGATCCGGGTCAGGCCCATCCCCCCCAGCATTCGGCTGGTTTCCGCCACCATCCGGCACCGCACCAGGCCCCAGCCCGGGTCCGGATGGCGCACCGTCCGCACCGCGCCGTCCTGTTCGGCGGCGCCCTCCCCGTGGGTGGTCAGCCAGTGCGGGACCCCGTACCGGTAGGCGGCCTCCATGAACGGGTCACGGGCCACCTCCTGACGGATGCTCCGCAGTCCCTCGTCGTCCGGAGCCCCGGCCAGGGCGGTCGCGAACTGGGCCAGGAGCGGTACGCACCAGGCCGGTTCGTGGTCCTCCAGCACGGCCGCGGCATCCGGGTGGAAGAGCACGAAGCGCAGGAAGTTGTCGTCCGGCAGGGCCGTCGGATGGGGGCGGACCGACTGGAACAGCCGGTCGAAGGCCGAATTGGTGAGGGCGACGTCCCACCGGTGGTCCACCAGGAAGCTCGGGTAGGGCACGGCCTCCATGAGGGCCGCGTAGTCCACGAGGTAGTCGCGCTGGGCCGGGTCCTGGGGCAGCCGGTTCTCCTCGGCCGCACGCCAGGTGGGCGGCGGATCGCGGTCGACCATGACCCTGAACAGCCAGAAGCACTGCCGCTCGCTCATCTCCAAGGCCTCGGCCAGGGCGAGGAGTTTGCGGTCCGTCCACTCTTTGACGAGCCCGCGTTCCCAGTTTCCGTACGCGCGCACGCTGATGTGCAGCCGCGACGCGACGTCCTCCTGGCTCAGGCCCAGTTCTTCGCGGCGCTGGCGCAAAATCTCCTTGCGCCGCTCCGACCGCACTGCGCCGCGGGCGGATTCCTCGCCCGCCAGGCGCTCCTCACCGGCTCGGACGAGGCCATCAGACGGGCCCACCGCTGCGAGATGTGGCACCGAGAGCTCCCCCTCCTCAACGGTCTGGATCTTCATTTCCGTGTGGCGATCCTGCTACCGACTTCATTCGAGTGTCAACTATTGTGGCAATTCCAGCCGAGCGACAGCTCATTCCCGCCACAGCTGTGGCAAGTTCTGGCTCTCCCAAAACAAACCGGATAGATTCCCTGAGGCCGACACGTGCCCACTGACCTCGCGCGATCTAGGAGAACCACTGGTGACAGACGGCTTCCCGGCTCCCGTCGCGGTGGCCAACGCGCCCCTGGCAGCGACCGTCACGCGGGTCGCTGAACTGGCGAACAAAATGGGCCGCGACCCGAACCAGGTCTTCGACCTCCGCAGGCTCTCGGAGGCGTCGGGGGTTCCCGCTGATGTGATCAGGACCCTGCTCGACGGCCGGCGGGCCGGCGAACCCGACCTGCAGGCGCGTTTCCTCCAGCGCCTGGACCTGCTCCGGCGGACCCGGGTGAAACCCAACGGCCGCCGCTACACGCAGCAGGAGATCGCCGACGGCGCCGGGATGTCCCGGCAGCAGGCGGGCGCCCTGATCAACGGCGACCGGCGGCCCACGATGGAGCACTGCGACGCCATCCAGCGGTTCTTCGGCGTACACGCGGGTTTCCTCACCGCCCATGACGCCGACGCCCTCACGGACGCCCTCCAGCGCACCGAGCAGCAACTGCTCCAGGACTTCGCGGGGCGCGAGCGGCAGACCGTACCGGCCGAGGCGGCTTCGACCGGCGATCCGCTGGCAAGACTCCTGCAGAACCACGGCGTGCGGGGCATCGCCTGGCGCGCCGCACAACTGCCCAGCGACAAGCACCGGGACAAGGTGACCGAATGGCTGGACATGCTTCTCGAAAGCGTCAAACCGAACGAATCATGACCCAGTCGAAAGTCTGGATCTGATCCTTGAGTCCTGATCCGGATCCGCGCCGACGGGGAGAACGGTGAGCATAGGCAGAGCGCAGCGGCGGTTGTGCGCGGAGCTGGTGTCCGGCATCAAGCTGGCCGCCCCCGTGGAGCCGGTGGACCTCTACGCCGCCCTCTGCGAGGGCATGAGCAGGCACCGGGGCCGCCCGGTGGAGTTCCGGATGGCCGCGTTCCCGCAGGGGACCGCCAGCGGCCTGTGGCTCGACATGGCGGACCGCGACCTCGTGGTCATCGAGGAGCGCACGGCACCCGATCACCAGCTGGTGATCCTGGGCCACGAGCTGTGGCACATGAAGGCCGGCCACTGCAGCCACCACGTCGACGGGGCCGCCGTCGCCGCCCGGCTGCTGACCGACGGCGCCGACCTCGGCGAGACGGTCCGCAGCGTCGCCGCCCGCACCCGGGCCGACGTCCGGGAGGAGACCGAGGCCGAGAGCTTCGGGCTCCTGCTGGGCAGCCGGTGCCGCACCTGGCTGGCCGGGTCGGCGGGCCACCGGCCACCGGCCCACCGCGACGAGCTGGCGGGCCGGATCGAGACCTCTCTCGGCTACCGGGGGCACAGGAACGACCGTTGAGCGGACCGGACTACTACATCCCGGCGGCCGCGATGGCGGTGGCCCTCGTGTGCAAGCTGCCGGCCCTGCGCGCCAACGGCCGCGATCCGCTGCTGCGGTCCGTCTTCGTCCTGCTCCTCCTCGGCGGCGCGGTGTTCACCTTCGCCGCCCCGCCCACCATCGCGGCCGTCAACCGCTGGACCGGTGTCCCCAACTTCTCCGCCCCCCTCGTCTACTGCCTGATGACCGCCTTCAGCGCCTCCTGCCTCGTCCTGGTCTTCAACTGGCGCGGCGGCGCGAGGCAGGAGATCCGGCGCACCTCCCAGCGCTGGATCGCCGGCTACGCCGTGGTCGTGGTGGCCATCATCGTCCTGTTCGCCCTCGGTGAGGCCCCGGTCGAGCGGCTGCGCGACTTCGACACCTACTACGCGAACACCCCGTACATCCGGCTGATGATCGCCGCCTACCTGCTGGCGCACAACGCCGCCGTGCTGATGATGGTGTCGATGTGCTGGCGCTGGTCCCTGCGGGTCAGCGGCTGGCTCCGGGCCGGCCTGGTGATCATCGTCGCGGGGTACACCATCAGCCTCGCCTACGACGCGGCCAAGATGTCCGCCGTCGCCGCCCGCTGGCTGGGCCACGACCTGGACGACCTGAGCACCTACCTCGCCCCGCCGCTGGCCGCCTTCGCCGCCCTCGTCAGCTCGGTGGGCTTCGTCCTGCCGCTGGTGTACCAGCGCGTGTCGGACAGCTGGCGCACCTGGAGCACCTACCGGCACCTCGGCGCACTGTGGCACGAGGTGCACAGCACCGCGCCCAGCGGCGCGCCCTGCGTACGGATGTCCTGGTGGTCCCCGGCCGCGATCCGGGTGATCCAGCGGGAGTCCGACATCCACGACGGCTTCCTGCGGCTCGGCCCCTCCTTCGACCGGCGCCACCGCGACACCGCCTACGAGCGGGCCCGGTCGGCCGGGGCGGACGAGGAGACGGCCCGCGCCGTCGCGGACGCGGCGATGGTGGTCGCGGCCGTACGGGCCAGCGCCGCCGACCCGGAGGGGGGCGGGAACGGTGACGAGGAGCGGGTGCCGCTCCTGGCCGACGGGCCGCGCGACCTCGTACGGATCTCCCACGCCCTGCGGCACTCGCCGCTGGTGGCCGCCGTGCGGCGGCAGGCGGCCCCGGGGGGGGGCTGAACCGGCCCGGACCAGCCCCCCCCCGACGCCGTCGCGGGGTTCAGCGGGAGGCCGTCACCGACAGGGCGGGGAACAGTTCCTGGAAGGGCTCGGCGGAATCGGTCCCGTCGCGCCCGTACGGGGCGTCGAAGCTCCACACCATGAACAGCAGGAACACGATCAGCGCACTGAACAGTCCGGCCAGCAGCAGCTCGCGCCCCGAACGCCGGATCTGCAGGGTGAAGATCAGCCCGATGGTGACGATGCCGCCGACCACCAGCCCGAACCAGACCACCCCCGGCAGGGTGGACTCGTCGCTCTGGGTCCGCGAGTGCCGGGCGTCGTCGGCGGCGGCGATGTGGTCGAGGAGCGGCTGGTAGGCCTGGGCCTGGAGTTCATTGGCGGGGCTCTGGTGGGTGACGTCGGTACGCAGCTTGCCGAGCAGCTGCGCGCCCTCGGCGGAGGCGTCCTGGCCGGAGACCAGGCGCGGCCAGTCCACGCTGACGGTGTGGGAGACGTACGCGCCCACCTCGCCGCGGATCCGGTCGCGGACGGGCGCCGGGTAGACGTCGGCCCGCTGGGTGACCTCGTACAGCGACTGGGCCTCGCGGCGCACGCTGTCCTCGGCCGCGCCGCGCGCCTCCCAGACACCGGCGATGGCCAGGCCCAGGACGATCGCGTAGACCACGCCGACCATCATCGTCATGTACTCGATGACGTCGGGGGTTTCGCTGGTGTCCTCGTCTTCCGCGACCCGGCGGTGCCGGACCACGGTGATGGCGAGGACGAGGGCGCAGACGAGCGCCATGGCGATGGCCAGGACCAGCCATTCGGACACGAGGGATCTCCCGTTCGTGGGTCGGTGGATGCGTGGTGCGCGGATGCGCGGGCGCAGGGCCGCGGTGGCGCGGAGGCGTCCGTGGGCGGGACGCGGGTGCTGGGGGGCGCGGGCATCAGCTCCGGCCCTTGGAGCGGGGGCGCAGCGCGGCGGCGGCCAGCACGGCCGGGGTGGTCACGACGACCATCAGCATCATGGTGCTCAGTCCGTCCGGGCCCCGCCGCTCCAGGGCGACAGAGTGGTACGGGCGCACGTGGAACCTCCGCGTCTGCCCGGCGGCGGCCCTGGCCGCGGGCGGGGCGGAGGCATCGGCCGGAGCCGGCTCCGGCTCCCCGTCCGCGGCCGGCGCGGCCCCCGGCGGCTGCGCCGGCCCGCCCGGCGCCGGTGCCCCGGGCACGGGCGCCCCCGGCAGCCCCTGCGCGTGGCCGGGGTGGCGCACCGTGGGCCGGACGGCGTCGGGCCCCGTCACCCGTACGGCCGGCGGAACCGGCGACGGGCTCCCGGGCCGCGCCACCGGCGGCGGCGGCACGGCGGGCGGCCGCACCTTGGGCGGCTTGGGCGGCTTGGGCGGCCCGCCCGGCACGCACACGTCGACCCGCGCCCCGTGGCCGTGGCCGTCGCCCGCGACCGCCACATGGCCGTGCAGCGGGCAGAGCGCGGCCACCAGCCCCGCCCCGGCGAAGTACTGCCAAGCCGTCACCGCGGTCCTCCCGATTCGGCAGCCGATATGAGGGTTACGGCTGAAGAAACGATCAAGGCCGGGCTTCGGACACGCGCCGGACAGGTCAAGATCCCCGCCCGGGACCCCATTTCGTCCCGCATGTGACGGCCCGTGAGGGCCGGGGGCCTAGGCTTGCCGTATGTCCACCGCCCCGCCCTCCCGCCCCGTCCCGCCCGTCACCGCGTGGCGCGTCATGCGGCGGCCCGGGCGGTTCCTCGGCTCGGGGTGGCCCTGGCGGTGCTGGGCGTACCTGGGCAGCGGGGCTCCGCTCGGGTACGGGGTGCTGCTCGCCCTGGTGCTGCTCGTCGGGCTCGGGGTGCTGCTGGCGGTGGCCGGGGTCGGGCTGGTGCTGCTGGTCGCCGCCCTGGCGGGTGCGGTGCCGCTCGGGGAGCTGGAGCGGCACCGGCTGCGGTGGGTGGAGCCGGAGCCGGTGGCGGACCCGCACACCTCGCTCGCCGGGGCGGGTCCCGCCGCCTGGCTGCGGACGCGGCTGCGCGAGCGCGCCACCTGGCGGGAGTTCGGGTACGCCGCCCTGCTCGGGCCGGTCTTCGGGGCGGCCGGCTTCGGGGTACTCTCGCTGGTGGCGTTCTCGCTGCTGCTGGTGGCGTCCCCCGTCATCGTGTGGGCCCTCGCCCCGGAGCCGGTGATGCTGATACCCGGCGAGGCGGTGGCGGGCCCGCTGGAGGCGCTGGGCGGGACGGCCGTGGGGCTGGCCGGGCTGGTGCTGGCCGCGTACGCGGGCGCGCTGATCGCCGGGGCGCAGGTCAAGTGCGCCCGACTGCTGCTCGGGCCGCGCGAGGAGGACGACCGGGTACTGGAGCTGACCCGCTCGCGGGTGCGGCTGGTCGAGGCCTTCGAAGCCGAACGGCGGCGCATCGAGCGGGACCTGCACGACGGGGCCCAGCAGCAGCTGGTGGCCCTCAGCATGACGCTCGGCCTCGCCGAACTGCGGCTGCGCGAGCACCCGGAGGCCGCGGAGGCGGCGGCGCTCGTGGGCCGGGGCCGCGAGGAGGCCAAGCGCGCCCTGGCGCAACTGCGGGACCTGGTACGGGGGATCCATCCGCAGGTGCTCACCGACCACGGGCTGGCGGCGGCGGTCGCGGAGGTGGCGCTGCGCCATCCCGTGCCGGTCAGGGTGGACCTGGAGCTGCCCCGGCTGCCCGAACCGGTGGAGGTGACGGCGTACTTCACCGTCGCGGAGGCCCTCGCCAACGCGGCCAAGCACAGCGGTGCCTCGCGGATCGGCGTCGCCGGTAGGGTCGAGGGCGGCCGGCTCACCCTCACCGTCACCGACGACGGCCGCGGCGGGGCCGATCCCGGCGCGGGGGCGGGCCTGGCGGGTCTGGCGGACAGGGTGGCGATGTTGCGGGGCAGGCTGACGGTGTCCAGTCCGGTGGGCGGGCCGACCGAACTGAGGATGGAGGTCCCGTGCTCCGGGTGATCCTGGCCGAGGACTCCGTCCTGCTGCGGGCGGGGCTGGCGGAGCTGCTGACGCTCGGCGGCCACCGGGTCCTCGCCTCGGTCGGCGACGCCCCCGCCCTGCTGCGGGCGGTGGCGGCCGAGCGGCCCGACGTGGTCGTCACGGACGTGCGGATGCCGCCCGGGCTGCGCGACGAGGGGCTGCGCGCCGCGCTGGAACTGCGCTCCGCCGACCCGTCCCTGCCGGTCCTGGTGCTTTCGCAGTACGTGGCCACGGCCTACGCGACCCAGCTCTTCACCGGCGGCTCGGCGGCCGGGCTGGGCTACCTGCTCAAGGACCGGGTCGGGGAGGTCACCGAGTTCCTCGACGCGCTCCGGCGGGTCCACGAGGGCCAGACGGTCATCGACCCCGAGGTGGTCCGCGTCCTGCTCGCGCCGAGGCCGGCGAACGAGCCGCTGGCCCGCCTCACCCCGCGCGAGCGGGAAGTGCTGGCGCTGATGGCGGAGGGGCTCAACAACCAGGCCCTGGCGGCCCGCCTGTTCATCACCGAGGCCTCCGTCGTCAAGCACGCGGGCAACATCTTCACGAAGCTGGACCTGGACCCGACGGAGGGCAACCGCCGCGTCCTGGCCGTCCTGGCCCACCTGCGCGCCCCGGGCGGCGCCGCCGGCTGACCGCGTCCCCGCCTTCCCCGCGTTCTCGTTCGACGACTCCCCCGGGGGGCACACCGGTACCCGGGCCGCCCGGCCGGCGGTCCCGCCGGGAGGTGGTCCCGCCCTCCCGGCGCCCTTCCCCGTCAGCGGGCCGGGGCCGTCCGCCGGGCCCGGGAGCGCGCCACGACACGGGAGACGGCCGGGCCCGCGGGGGCCGCCGACCGCGCCCAGGCCACCAGCAGCAGCGGCAGCGCCAGGTAGCCGAAGCGGCTCGCCGGAGCCAGCAGGAACGCCAGGGTCAGCCCGAGCGCGAGCCGGTCGGCCGCGGCCACCACGGTGCGCGGCGGGCGCACCAGCAGCGACAGCCCCACCCCCAGCCCGCCCAGCACCAGCAGACCTGCCGCCAGGTACCAGCCCCACGGCCCGAGTTCCGCCAGCAGGTGGCCCGGCAGGGGGCTGCTCGCGGGGGTCGCCACCTCGGCCCGGCCGGTCGGGAAGGCGAACACCTGCCGCCACAGCTCCGCCGGCTGGAGCAGCAGGCCGGGCACCACCAGGGCGGCCGTGCCCAGCAGCGTCACCAGCGCGCAGCGCCCCGCCGCCCGCCCGCCGCGGCAGGCCGCGAGGAGTGCCAGGACCACCCCCACGGCGGGCAGCGCCGTCCACTTGAGGGCGCACGCCGCGGCCAGGGCCGCCCCGGCGGCCGCCGGGCGGCCCGACGCGGCCGCCGCGAGGGCCAGGCAGCACAGCCCCGCCAGCGGCAGGTCCACCCCGCTCACCGCCAGCGGGAGTGCCACGACCGGCGAGGCCACCAGCAGCGGGAGCAGCGGGGAGGGGGCGGTGCCCAGGAGGCGGCGGCCGGCCCGCATCCCGCCGAAGAGCGCGGCGGCGCACCAGAGTCGGGCGTCGCCCAGCAGCCGTACCGCCCAGCTCCCGCCCTCGCCGGAGCCGCCGCCGAGCAGGGCGCGCGGGATGCCGAGGAGTGCCGTCCCGGGGAGGTACGGGGTGTACTCCTCGACCCCGGCGGGCCGGTCCGCGTAAAGCCTTCCGGTCTCGAGGAGGCGCCGCCCGGACCGTTCGATGACGCCGACCTCGGACTGCCCCTGTCCGGTGAGCACCAGGTACAGCAGCGGCACGGCCACCGCGCCCAGCAGCGCGACGGCGAGCGCCGCGCGGCGCCGGCCCAGGACGGTGGCGGCCGCGGCCGCGAGGTATCCGGCGGCCGCGCACCAGCCCCACAGCCGGTGCGGGGCCAGCGCGGAGAACAGCGGGAAGGACAGCGCCCAGGCGGCCGCGAGCAGCCAGCCGGCGGTCCACCGGGCGGTAGGGGAAGGGGTCATGGACCCATTCCAGCCGCGCGGCCCCCTCCGGGTCCGCACGCCCAGGCGGAGTCATCGTGGTGGGGTTTTGCCTACCCCTGCCGGCGGTGCCCGCCGGGTGCGCCGAAGGGGCGCGGCCCGGGCGGGCCGCGCCCCTTCGGGCGGTCACGGGGGCGCTCAGGCCTCCGGGTTGCCGCCGAAGCGCTCGCGGTAGGACTCCAGGTCCTCCTCGGTGATCCGCGCGAAGAGCACCGGCGGCACGGTGAACGGCGTCCCGGCCGGGACCGCGTCCAGCGCCCTGGCCTGCTCCGGGGTCACCCACGTCGCGGTGTCGCCGGCCAGCTCGAAGGAGGAGCGCATGGCACGGGCCGACGCCGGGATGAACGGCTCGGAGACCACCGAGTAGAGGTGGATGAGGTTCATCGCGGTGCGCAGGGTGAGCGCGGCGCCGTCGAGGTCGGTCTTGACCTCCAGCCACGGCGCCTTCTCGTCCAGGTACGCGTTGCCGGCCGACCACAGGGCGCGCAGCGCGGCCGCGGCCTTGCGGTACTGGAGGGTCTCCATGTGGCCCTCGTACTCGGCCAGCAGCTCGGCGATCTGCTCGCCGAGCTTCGCCTCCGCCTCGCCGGCCGGGCTGCCCGCGGGGACCTCGTCGCCGAACTTCTTCCGGGAGAAGGTGAGGACCCGGTTGACGAAGTTGCCGAGGGTGCCGCCGAGGTCCTTGTTGACCGTGGCGGCGAAGTGCTCCCACGTGAAGGACGAGTCGTCGGACTCGGGGGCGTTCGCGATGAGGAAGTAGCGCCAGAAGTCGGCGGGCAGGATCTCGAGCGCCTGGTCGGTGAAGACGCCGCGCTTCTGCGAGGTGGAGAACTTGCCGCCGTAGTACGTCAGCCAGTTGAAGGCCTTGACGTAGTCGACCATCTTCCACGGCTCGCGGGTGCCGAGTTCGGTGGCGGGGAACATCACCGTGTGGAAGGGGACGTTGTCCTTGGCCATGAACTGGGTGTAGCGGACGTCCTCGGCCTCGTACCACCAGGACGTGTGGTCGCGGCCGGCCGGGTCGGCGTCGGCCCACTCCTTGGTGGAGGCGATGTACTCGATCGGCGCGTCGAACCAGACGTAGAAGACCTTGCCCTCGGCGGCCAGCTCGGGCCAGGTGTCGGCCGGGACCGGCACGCCCCAGTCGAGGTCGCGGGTGATGGCGCGGTCGTGCAGGCCCTCGGTCAGCCACTTGCGGGCGATGGAGGAGGCCAGCTGCGGCCACTCGTCCTCGTGCCGCGCGACCCAGGCCTCGACCTCGTGCTGGAGCTTGGACTGGAGGAGGAAGAGGTGCTTGGTCTCGCGGACCTCGAGCTCCGTGGAGCCGGAGATGGCCGAGCGGGGCTCGATGAGGTCGGTGGGGTCGAGCACGCGGGTGCAGTTCTCGCACTGGTCGCCGCGGGCCTTGTCGTACCCGCAGTGCGGGCAGGTGCCCTCGACGTAGCGGTCCGGCAGGAAGCGGCCGTCGGCGGGCGAGTACACCTGCCGGATCGCGCGCTCCTCGATGAAGCCGTTGGCCTGGAGCTGCCGCGCGAAGTGCTGGGTGATCTCGGCGTTCTGCTGCGAGGAGCTGCGGCCGAAGTAGTCGAAGGACAGCTCGAAGCCGTCGTAGACCGCCTTCTGGGCGTCGTGCGCCTGCGCGCAGAACTCGGCGACCGAGATCCCGGCCTCCTTGGCGGCGAGCTCGGCGGGGGTGCCGTGCTCGTCGGTGGCGCAGATGTACAGGACGTCGTGGCCGCGCTGGCGGAGGTACCGGGAGTACACATCCGCCGGAAGCATCGACCCGACCATGTTGCCCAGGTGCTTGATCCCGTTGATGTAGGGAAGCGCGCTGGTGATCAGGTGTCGAGCCATCCTCGGATGCTCCATTCGTTTCATTTGTACGGATCTACGCGTGACAACGCGCGGTTCATCGTATCGAACCGCCCAAAGGCCACGCGTCGGCTTTTCCCGGGGCTCCGGGGGCGGGACGCAACGCAAAAGCGAGGACTGTGACCTCTCCGTCACGGCCCTCGCGTCGGGCCCATGCTACAGCGGGCCCGCCGCCGCCCCGACCGGCGTCCGCGCTCCGGACCCCGGTCGGCCTCCGCACCCCGGTGCGGGGCCCGGCACGCCCCGGCGCGAGCCGGGGGCGCGGAGAGCGCGCGGCGCGGCGCGATCCGACGCGGGCCGGGCATATGCGTTCGGCCTCGCCGGCTCCTCGCATGATCGGCATCAGTCAAGAAGCGATCAGCACTGGACCTAATCCCCTCATGTTGCTCCTCCGCCCCCTCGAGGGCCGTAAGCGCTGCTCTCATGGACCCCGCACAGGGGATGAGGTGGGGAACGGTGAACGATGGCGGACCGGAGGAGTCCGGTGGGGCCGTGGGACTGCCCAGCCGACGGCGGCAGCCCACGCCCATGAGTCAGTGGGGGTCGACCGCGCGCCTGTCGTACTGGGCGTTCCACGCGAACCGGCGGCCCGCCTACATGCGCTTCGCGTACCTCCAGCTGGGCTCCGACGCGGCCGCCGAGGACGCGGTGGACGCCACCTTCGACTCGATCATGAGCGAGTGGCTGCGCATGCTCCACATGGACCGCCTCGACGCCTACGCCTGGACCGTGCTCAAGCAGCGGATCGTCGACTGGCAGCAGCGCCGCGACCCCCGCCTGCGCGGCCCCGAGCCGATGGACACCAGCGCCTTCGAGGCGGCCCTCAAGGAGGCGCACGCCGACCAGTACGAGGTGCTGGCCGACACCATCCGCTTCTACTCGGCGGTCTCCCGCCTCGCCGAGCGCCAGCGGGACGCCGTGCTCCTGCGCTACGGGCTCCAGTGCAGCCCCGGCGAGGCCGCCGCCGTGATGGGCGTCGACGAGGCCACCGTCCGCTCGCAGCTCGGCCAGGCCCACCGGCGCCTCGCACGGCTGCTCGACGCGTCCGCCGAATCATGAGGCCCGGCGAGGATCCCGGATCCGGCGACGGCCGTGCGGCGGCGGCCCCGCGCTCCCTGGCGGAGTTCCTGGCCCGCGCGGGCGTGCGCGACCGGTACCCGCACTACGACCTGGGCGCGGCCGAGGCCCGCCTGCTGCGGGTCCCCCGCGCCCCGGGCGTACCCGGCGCCCCCGCGTCCCCCCCGTCCCGCGGCCGTCGGCGGCCCTTCGGCTGGAGCGACCCCGCCCGGGATCTGCCGCTCGACTCGGAGCGGGCCCGCCGGGACCTGAAGGCCGCCTGTCTGGCCGTGGTCGGGGACCCGCGCGCCGGTGCCGACCTGGGGCGCTTCGTACAGAGCCGGCACAGCGACCTGCCGGGGGCGGTGGTCTTCGGCTGCCTGCTGCACCTGTCCGGGCTGCGCGAGGGCTCCCGCTTCTGGTGGCAGTTCGCCGCGGGTTCCGGCAGCCCGCGCACCGCCCCGGCCGCCTACTGCCTGTTCCTGGACCACTCCCGGCGCGGAGAGCACCACGACGCCCTGTTCTGGGCGCGGGAGCTGGGCCGCCGGGGCTTCCGGCCCGGCGGCCGCCGCGAACTGCGCGAGGTGCGGCTGTGCGCCCAGGCGGCCGTCCTGCGGTACGTCGACCAGTGCGACGACCCCGATCTGGGCCCGGTGCCGCTGCCCAGGCCGGGGCTGCCCGCCGTGCTGGCCGCGTTCCTGCCGTCGGCCCCGCTGCCGGCCGCCCGGCCGCGCCCCGGACCGGGCCCGCTGCGCCACCCCGCGCTGACGTCGGCCGCGCGGGGGACGGTGGTCCAGGCCGACACGGGCGAGGCCCTGGCGCAGGCGCGGCGCGCGCTGGCCGTCGTACGGGTCCTGGAGCGCCACCCGCTCGGGGTACGGGCGGCCCGGATCGTCCGGGACTCGGGCCTGGCGGCGGCGGAGCTGCGCCCGCTCCTGGCGATGCTGCGCGAGGAGGAGTACGCGTACTGCCCCGCCGCCGGGGTGTACGCGCCCGGCCCGGCCCTGGAGCGGCTCGCCGCCCCGGGCGGCACCGGCCTCGCGGGGCAGCTCCAGCGCACCCTGGCGCTGGCCCGCGACAGCGCGGGGGCCGCCGTGTACCTCAGCCGGTACGCGGAGGGCGAGGTCCGGATCACGCAGATGGCCGACGGGCCGGGGGCTCCGCCGGTGCGGGAGTGGGTGGACTTCCGGGCCGCCGCGCACGCCAGCGCGGTCGGGAAGTGCCTGCTGACGCAGCTCGACCACGACGGCCGGGCCGACCACGTGGCCCGCCACCGCCCGGCCCGGCTCACCCCGCGGACCATCACGGACAGCCGGGCGCTGTTCAGCGCCCTGGACGCGGTGGCACCGGGCGCCCCCGTCTTCGACCTGCGCGAGTACTCCCCCGGGGTGGTCTGCTCGGCGGTGCCCATCGCGACGGGCGACGCCGCCGGAAGCCTCGCCCTGTCCCTGCCGGCGGCGCGCGCGCACCGGCTGCACTCCGCCACCGAGGCCCTGCGACGCAAGGCGGTCCCGGTGCTGCTGGCGCTGCTGCTGTCCGGGGCGATCCCGCCGGACACCCCCGCGGGCGCCCCGGCTCCGGCTCCCGCCGCGACGCCGGAGACGCTGCGCCACCTGGGGCGGCTCTTCCGGACCCCGCTGACCCGCTTCGCGGCGTCGGCCGGCGGCCCGCACCTGGTCCGTGACTCGGCGTCGGGGGCGGCGTACCTGTTCGACGCCCTCCCGGAGGGGGAGGGGCCGCGCCTCGCGCTCCCGCAGACCCTCGGCCCGCTCGCTCCGGGGAATCCCCCGCCCCCGGACGGCCTGATGGTCCTGGGCACCTGACAGGTGCCTAGCCGACCGGGACGAAGGAATCCAGGGCCGCGTCGAAATGGCCCCTGGCCTGCGTGAGGCGGCCGAGGGGCGCCGACACCCAGACGTCGTACATCCGGCCGTTCTCGTCCCAGCAGAGGTCGAAGGTGTGCCGGGGCCCCTCGGCGGCGGTGAAGCCGTTCCAGGTGAACTCCCAGAGGGCGGCGGGCAGTCCGTTGTGCGTGGTGGGGACGATGGAGTTGTCCCGGTAGCCGGGGTTGTTGGACGGTCCGTTCGCGTCGGACTGCCGCATCGCGGCGAGCGGTCCCGCCGACGCGGGCTTCACCTTGATGCCGATCCGGATGGCGCCGTCCCCGGAGACGTAGAAGACCCGCTGGTCGTCGGTGGTGCGCTGGAAGCCCTGCGGTACGGCGAGGCCGAAGCCCTCCGGGTCGGAGACGAAGCGGTACCCGGCGGGCGCGGGCTTGCCGGAGGCCGTCCGCGCGGGCGCCGCCGGTGCGGGCGCGGTCACCGTGGCCGTCGCAGTCGCCGTCGTGGCCGGGCCCTGACCCGTCGGGGCTTGCGGGACGGAGGCGGTGGCGCCGGGGGCCGGGGAGGCGGGACCTCCCTGCGCGCCGACCCGTTCCTTGTCCCCGGTCCGCTCCGAGATCAGGGAGGTCACGGCCACGGCGCCGATGACGGCCACCACGACGAGCGCGGCGACCAGCCCGGCGCGCAGTCCCGCCGCGCGGGGTCCGGGCTCCGGCGCGGGGCCGGTCCGCGCCGTGGCCCGTTCGGTCGGCGAGTACCCGGGCGGGGCGGCGGGCACCGCGGGCCCGGCCGGCCGTCCCGGGCCGGGGGCGCGGTCGAGGAGGGGGAGGCTGCCGGTGGTGACGTACGCGGACAGCAGCCGCTGCGCGTCCGCCACCCCCAGCCGGCGTTCGGGGTCGCGTTCCAGCAGGCCCCGGATCAGCGGGGTCAGCGGCCCCGCCTGCACGGGCGGGCGGATCTCGTCGTAGACGACGGCGTGCAGGACCCCGCCGAGCGAATCCCGGTGGAAGGGCGACTCGCCGGTCAGCGCGGCGCACAGCAGGGCGCCGAGGGACCACAGGTCGGACGCGGGGCCGGCGGCGGCCCCTTGCATCCGCTCGGGGGAGGTGTACTCGGGCGAGCCGACGAAGGCGCCGGTCTCGCTGATGGTCGTGGAGCCCGCGAGGCGGGCGATGCCGAAGTCGGTGAGCACGACCCGCCCGGTACCGGCCTCCATGAGGACGTTGGCGGGCTTGACGTCCCGGTGGAGCACCCCGCGGTCGTGTGCCGCGCTCAGCGCGCCGAGCAGGGCGAGCCCGATGCGGGCGGTCTCGCCGGCGCCGAGGGGCCCGGCGGAGCCGAGGCGGTCGGCGAGCGAGCCGCCCTCGACGAGTTCCATGACGATGTAGGGCCGCCCGCCGTCCTCGACGACGTCGTGCACGACCACCACGTGCGGATGCTTGATCTGTGCGACGGTGCGCGCCTCGCGCAGGGCTCCGACGGCTTCCTTGCCGTCGCCGACGTGGAGTTCCTTCACGGCGACCGCGCGGCCGAGGAGTTCGTCCGAGGCCTGCCAGACGGTCCCCATGCCGCCCCGGCCCAGCCTCTTCCCCAGGCGGTACCGCCCGGCGATCACGACGTGGTTGCGCGGTTCGTCCTGCGACACGTTCCCCCCTCGACCCGGTCAGGCCCCATGATGCCGCACCGGGTGGATCCGGCCACCCCGTTCCGCGGGGGCCCACCCGGGCTTCCTTGCCGGAAGGGGTCCGGGTACGGCCCGGAAACGCGGAAGAACCCCACCGGAGTGGGGTTCTTCGTCTGTGTCCGAGGGGGGACTTGAACCCCCACGCCCGATAAAGGGCACTAGCACCTCAAGCTAGCGCGTCTGCCATTCCGCCACCCGGACCGGTGGTCGGCCCCGGTTTCCCGTGGCGACATGGACAACCATAGCAAAGGATCGACGGGCTTCCGACCACGTTTACGAGCGGCCGCCGGTCCGCCACGCCGCGCTGACCTGCGGGCATGCCGGGAGCCCGGCGGCGGCGGGGTCCGGCCCCGGCCGCCGTGGGCGTCGCTAGGGGCAGCGGATGACCTGGCCGGCGTAGGAGAGGTTGCCGCCGAAGCCGAAGAGGAGGACCGGGGCGCCGGAGGGGATCTCGCCGCGTTCCACCAGCTTCGAGAGGGCCATGGGGATGCTCGCGGCGGAGGTGTTCCCGGAGTCGATCACGTCGCGGGCGACGACGGCGTTGACGGCGCCGATCCTGGCGGCGAGCGGCTCGATGATCCGCAGGTTGGCCTGGTGCAGTACGACCCCGGCGAGTTCCTCGGGGGTCACCCCGGCCTTCTCGCAGACCTTGCGGGCCAGCGCCGGGAGCCGGCTGGTGGTCCAGCGGTAGACGGCCTGGCCCTCCTGGGCGAAGACGGGGGGCGTGCCCTCGATCCGCACGGCGTGTCCCATTTCCGGGACGGAGCCCCACAGGACGGGGCCGATGCCGGGCTCTTCGCAGGCCTCGACGACGGCCGCGCCCGCGCCGTCGCCGGTCAGCACGCAGGTGCTGCGGTCGGTCCAGTCGGTGATCTCGGTCATCTTGTCGGAGCCGATGACCAGCGCGCGGGTGGCGGAGCCGGCCCGGATCGCGTGGTCGGCGGTGGCCAGGGCGTGGGTGAAGCCGGAGCAGACGACGTTGAGGTCCATCACGGCGGGCGCGCCGCGCATGCCGAGCTTGGCGGCGACGCGGGCGGCCATGTTGGGGGAACGGTCGATGGCGGTCGAGGTGGCCACCAGGACGAGGTCTATGTCGTCGGGGCACAGGCCGGCGTGCGCGAGGGCCTTCCCGGCGGCCTGCTGGGCGAGCTCGTCGACGGGCTCGTCGGCGCCCGCGATGTGGCGGGTGCGGATGCCCACCCGGGAACGGATCCACTCGTCGTTCGTCTCCACCATGGCCGCGAGGTCCTCGTTGGTGATCACTTTCGCGGGCTGGTAGTGCCCTAGCGCCACCACGCGTGAACCGGTCATGGGCGGGGTCCCCCTCTTTACGGCAGGCAGTCGGTTGACCAGCTTGGCCTGCTACTGGCGGGTACGGGTGCGCGTGACCCAACAGGATTACGCCTCCGGAATTTGGAGCATTCCGAGCAACTTCCTGTCGGAGCGTCCCGCACGGCGGATCCGGGACAATGTCCTCGTCAGGTGTGCGCGAGAACGGAACGGGTGGGCTGATCGCGATGGGACGGGTCACCGAGCGGCGCCGTGTCGTACGCATCCGGGGCGGGGCGGCCGGGGTCCGGCCCGACACGCTGGTCACGGAGGAGCCGCTGGAGATACGGCTCAACGGCAAGCCGCTGGCCATCACGATGCGCACCCCGGGGGACGATTTCGCGCTGGCGGTGGGCTTCCTGGCCAGCGAGGGCGTCCTGGCCGACGCCTCGGACGTGCGGGCCGTGACGTACTGCGAGGGGGCCGCCGAGGACGGTTCCAACACCTACAACGTGGTCAACGTACAGCTGGCCCCTTCGGTGCCCGTTCCGGACATCACGCTGGAGCGGAACGTGTACACCACCTCGTCCTGCGGGCTGTGCGGCAAGGCCAGTCTGGACGCGGTCCGTACGGCGACCCGTTTCCCGGGACTGGCTTCCGATCCGGTACGGGTCCCCGCGGAGCTCCTCGCGGAGCTGCCGGGCCGGCTGCGCGCGGCGCAGAAGGTCTTCGACCGCACGGGCGGGCTGCACGCGGCCGGGCTGTTCTCGGCGGAGGGGGAACTGCTCGACGTACGGGAGGACGTGGGGCGGCACAACGCCGTGGACAAGATCGTCGGCCGGGCGCTCCGGGCGGGGCTGCTGCCGCTGGCGGGGTCGGTGCTGCTGGTGTCGGGGCGGGCCTCCTTCGAGCTGGCGCAGAAGGCGGTGATGGCCGGGATCCCGGTGCTGGCGGCGGTGTCGGCGCCGTCCTCGCTGGCGGTCGACCTGGCCCTGGAGTCGGGGCTGACGCTGGTCGGCTTCCTGCGGGGCCCGGACATGAACGTCTACGCGGGCGAGGAGCGGATCCTGCTGCCCGGCACCGGCCGGGCCGTGTCGCCGGAGCGGCGCGGGTAGGGCGCCGGGCCGACGGCGCGGCGGGGCCCCGCGTACAGTCCGAGCGTGGAAGACCAGAACACGCAGCCGCCCCACCGCCCCGGCTCGCCCGTCCGCTCCGGCATCCCCGAGCACGGCCGCATCCCCAAGTACTACGCCGTCAAGGCCCGTATCGCCGACCTCCTCGACGAGCTCGGCGAAGGCGGCCCGCTGCCCACCGAGCGGGATCTCGCCGAGCGGTACGGGGTGGCCCGCGAGACCGTACGGCAGGCCCTGCGCGAGCTGCTGCTCGAAGGCCGGCTGCGCCGCTCCGGACGCGGCACCGTGGTCGCCGGCCCCAAGCTGGAGCAGCCCCTCTCCCTCGCCAGCTACACCGAGGGGGTGCGCCGCCAGGGGCGCCGCCCCGGCCGCAACCTCATCGGCCTGGAGCGCTTCCCCTGCCCGGCCGGCCTCGCGTCCGGCATCGGCGCCGAGGCGGGCGAGCCGGTCTGGCACCTGGAGCGGGTCCTGCTCGCCGACGACGAGCGCGTCGGGCTGGAGAGCACGTACATCCGGGTGGCCCGGGTCCCGCGCCTCGACGTCGATTTCCAGCCGGACTCCTCCTTCTACGGCTACCTCCACGACAGCCTCGGCATCTCCTTCGGGGACGCGGACGAGAAGCTGGAGACCGTCCTCGCCACCCCCCGCGAGGCCCTGCTGATCGGCACTCCGCCCGCGCTCCCGATGCTGCTCATCCACCGCTTCTCGCGGGACCAGGACGGCCGGCCGCTGGAACGGGTGCGTTCGCTCTACCGTGGCGACCGGTTCAGCTTCACGACCCGTCTGCGGCCCGAGTAGCCCCGACACCGCCGGCCGAACCACCCCACAACGCCCCGACCGGGAGCCATCCACATCACGGAAAGATAACGGGTCTAGTCCAAGCGTCGAGGGCTGTTCACTGCCCCGTCGCCCCCGTGATCCCCCCGGGTCACGGACCGCGCCCACCGTGGACGCCGTGAGAGTCATAGTCGTCGGAGGCGGCGTGGTCGGCACCATGCACGCCTGGCAAGCAGTCCAACGCGGCCACGAGGTGGTCCAGATCGAGCGCGAGGCCGAGGCGCGCGGCGCCTCGCTGCGCAATTTCGGCCAGATATGGGTCAGCGGCCGGGCCGGGGGCGAGGAGCTCGACACCGCCCTGCGCGCCCGCGAGCTGTGGGAGCGGATCGGTGCGGAGGTGCCCGGCCTGGGCTTCCGCGCCATCGGCTCCCTCACCCCCGTGCGCAACGCCCGCGAGTACGCGGTCGCCGAGGCGGCCGCCACCCGCCCCGACGCCGCCGCCCGCGGCTACGAACTGGTCACCGCCGCCCGGGCCCGGCGGATCAACCCGGCCCTGCGCGGCTCCTTCGAGGCCGCCCTGTGGTGCGAGCGCGACGCGGCCGTGGAACCGCGCACCGCCCAGCTCCACCTCCGCGAGGCCCTCCGCGCCTCCGGCCGCTACACCTTCGTCCCCGGCCGCGAGGTCCGGGGCCTGGCCGGTCCCGGAGCCGTCCGCGACGACCACGGCGAGGTCCACCGCGGCGACGCCGTCGTCCTCGCCACCGGCGCCTGGCTGTCCGGCCTGGTCCGGGAACTCGCCCCCGATCTGCCCGTCCGCCGCGTCCGGCTCCAGATGATGCAGACCGCCCCGCTCGGCGAGCCGCTCACCACCTCCGTCGCCGACGCCGACAGCTTCCGCTACTACCCCGCCTACAGGAGCGCCGCCCTGGACGAGCTGAACGCCGCCCAGGCGCAGACGCCCGTCGCCGCCGCGCACAAGATGCAGCTGCTGATGGTCCAGCGCCAGGACGGCGGACTGACCATCGGCGACACCCACGAGTACGAGCACCCCTTCGCGTTCGACACCCTCGAAGACCCCTACGACCACCTCGCCGAGGTCGTCGAGTCCTTCCTGGGCCGCCCCCTGCCGAGGATCAGGCACCGCTGGGCGGGCGTGTACGCGCAGTGCACCGACACCACCCGCGTCGTCCACCGCCAGCAGGTGGCCGACGGCGTCTGGCTGGTGACCGGGCCCGGCGGCCGCGGCATGACCTGCTCGCCCGCCATAGCCGAGACCACCGCGAACGAACTGGGCTGGTGAGCCGCATGACCGACTCCCCCATCGACACGAACTCCCCCGTCGGACCCCCCGCCGGCACGGGCCGCAGGCTGGTCGTCCTCGACATGGCCGGCACCACCGTCGCCGACGGCGGCCTCGTCGAGCGCGCCTTCGAGCACGCCGCCGCCCGTCTCGGCGTCGAGCCGGGCACCCCGGCCCACGCCGAGAAGCTCCAGTACGTGCGCGACACCATGGGCGAGTCGAAGATCTCCGTCTTCCGCCACCTGTTCGGCACGGAGGAACGCGCCCGGCTCGCCAACTCCGCCTTCGAGGAGGCGTACGCGGAACTCGTCGACGGCGGCCTCGTCGCGCCGCTCCCCGGAGCCCGCGCCACCATCGAGGAGCTCCGCGCCGCCGGCCACACCGTCGCCCTGACCACCGGCTTCGCCCGCGTCACCCAGGACGCCGTCCTCGACGCCCTCGGCTGGCAGGACCTCGCCGACCTCACCCTGTGCCCCGCCGACGCGGGCGGCCGCGGCCGCCCCTACCCGGACATGGTGCTGGCGGCGTTCCTGCGCACCGGCGCCGTGGCCGACGTACGCGAGACCGTCGTCGCCGGCGACACGGCGTACGACATGCTCAGCGGCCGCCGCTCCGGCGCCGGGACCGTCGCCGGAGTCCTCACCGGCGCCCACGACCGCGCCACGCTGACCGGGCACGGCGCGACCCACGTCCTCGGCTCCGTCGCCGGGCTCCCCGCACTCCTCGGCCTGCCCGCACTCCTCGGCCTGCCCGCACTCCTCGGCCTGCCCGCCCGCGCGGAGTCCTCGTGAGCGGCATCCGCTTCGACTCCGTCTCGGTCGCCTACCACGGCACCACCGTCCTGGACTCCCTCGACCTGACCGTCGAGCCCGGCGAGGTCATGGCCCTCCTCGGCCCCTCCGGCTCCGGCAAGACCACGGCCCTGCGCGCGGTCGCCGGTTTCGTCCGGCCCGCCTCCGGGCGGGTGCTGATCGGCGGCCGGGACGTCACCGCGCTCCCGCCGCACAAGCGCGGGATCGGGATGGTCGTCCAGCAGTACGCCCTCTTCCCGCACATGCGCGTCGAGGACAACGTCGCCTTCGGGCTCAGGGCGCGGAAAGCCCCCAAGGCCCAGATCCCCGCCCGCGTCGCCGAGGCCCTGGAGATGACGGGGATGGCCGCCTACGCCCGCCGCTACCCCCGCGAACTGTCCGGCGGACAGCAGCAGCGCGTGGCCATCGCCCGGGCCCTCGCCATCCGCCCCGGCGTCCTCCTGCTGGACGAGCCCCTCTCCGCCCTCGACGCCCAGCTGCGCTCCGGGATGCTGGCGGAACTGGCCCGGCTGCACCGCGAACTGCCCGGGGTCTCCGTCCTGTACGTCACCCACGACCAGGTCGAGGCGCTGACCCTGGCCGACCGGATCGCCGTCATGGACCGGGCACGCCTCCAGGACTGCGGCACGCCGCAGCAGCTGTACCGGGCGCCGCGCACCGAGTTCACGGCCTCCTTCGTCGGCAACGCCAACCTGCTGCCGGTGACGGTGGACGACGGCGGCGCGCTCTTCGGGGGCCGCCCGCTGGCCCTCGACGCCGGGCGCGCGGCACCGGGTTCCGCCGCCACCCTGTGCGTACGCCCGCACCTGCTCCGGCTCGGCGAGGGGCCGAACGCCCTGCGCGGCACGATCACCGAGGTGCAGTGGCGCGGCTCAACGCACCGGCTGTACGTGGACGTGGGCGGGCACCGGCTGAAGGCGGACCTGCCCGAGCTGAGGGAGACCCCGGCGCTGGGCGACGAGGTGACCCTGCACTTCGAGCCCCGTGACGCGGTGCTGCTGGCCGCGGGGGTTTCCGATGCCTGAGACGGCTCCGCCGCTGCCGGCCGCCCCGCCGCTGCCGGCCGCCCCGGCGCGCGCGGCCGTACCGACGCCGGCACCGGCACCGACCGCCGCCGGCCGGCGCGCCGCTACCCCGCGCGCGGTGTGGGCGCTGCCCCCGGTGGCAGTGCTCGCGCTGGTGTTCCTCTACCCCCTGGCGCTGGTCGTCCAGCAGTCCTTCACCCCCGACGACGGCGGCGGCCCCCTGGACGCCTACTCCGCCGTCTTCGCCTCGAACGCCTTCCGCGAGGCCCTCGGCACCACCGTGTGGCTGGCGGTCGGCGCCACCGCCGGCTGCCTCCTCCTCGGCTTCACCCTCGCCCTGGTCATCGCCTTCGTGCCGTTCCCCGGGGCCAGGGCGGTCGCGAAGTTCATCGACGTCTTCCTCTCCTTCCCCTCCTTCCTCATCACCCTCGCCCTGCTCTTCATCTACGGCACGGTGGGCATGGCCAACGGCGTCTGGACCGACGTCCTCGGCGTCGCCGACGGCCCCTTCCACTTCCTCACCACCCCGTGGGGCGTCCTCCTCGCCGAGATCACGTACTTCACCCCGTTCGTGATGCGCCCGCTGCTCGCCGCCTTCTCCCAGCTGGACACCGCCCAGCTGGAGGTCGCCGCGGGCCTCGGCGCCGGCCCCGCCCGGATCGTCCGGCAGGTGATCCTCCCCGAGGCGCTGCCCGCCCTGGCGGCCGGCGGCAGCCTGGTCCTGGTCATGTGCCTCAACGAGTTCGGGATCGTCCTGTTCACCGGCGCCAAGGACGTCACGACGCTGCCGATGCTCGTCTACGGCAAGGCGATCCTCGAATCCGACTACCCGGCCGCCTGCGTGGTCGCCGTCGTCAACATCGCGATATCCGTCGGCCTGTTCGGCCTCTACCGGGTGGTGGGCAAGCGTGCTGGTGCATAGCAAGGGCGGCCGCTGGGCCGCCTGGGGCCTGTTCGGCGTCCTGTTCCTGCCCCTCTTCGCGCTGCCGCTCCTCGTGGTGGTGGCCGCCTCCTTCGCCACCCACTGGTCCGGCGCCTTCCCCTCGGGCCCGACCACCGAGAACTACGCCGCCGCCGTCCGCGGGGAGTCCCTCCAGGCCCTGACCACCTCCCTGGTCACCGCCCTGGCCGCGAGCCTGCTCGCGCTCACCGTCGGCACCTGGGCCGCGCTCGCCGCCGCGTCCCTCGGCAGGCGCGGGAAGCGGTGCCTTGACGCCCTGTTCGTACTGCCGGTCGCCGTGCCGTCCGTGGTCGTCGGCCTCGCCGTGCTCGTCGCCTTCAGCCGGCCGCCCGTCCTCCTCAACGGCACCGGCTCCATCGTCGTCCTGGCGCACACGGTTCTGGTCACCGCGTTCGCCTATCAGTCGGTTTCCGCCGCCATCGTCCGTCTCGACCCCGCGTACGAGCAGGCGGCGGCCTCCCTCGGCGCCCGTCCCGGCTACGTGCTGTGGCGGGTCCGCCTCCCGCTCCTGCTGCCTTCCCTCACCGCGGCCGCGGGACTCTGCTTCGCCCTGTCCATGGGCGAGCTGAGCGCCACGATGATGCTCTACCCGCCGGACTGGATGCCCCTCCCGGTCCGGATCTTCACCGCCACCGACCGCGGTTCGCTCTTCGGCGGCTCCGCCGTGGCCGTGGTCCTGATGGCCGCCACCCTGCTGGTGCTGCTGGCCGTCTCCCGCGTCCGCACCCGCGCCTCGTACCGCTGACCCCCCTCCGGCTCCTTCCGTCCCCGCAGACTCCCTTTTCCCCGTAAGGAAGTTCCATGACCGGCAAGATCGTCCTCCGTGCCGCCACCGCCCTCACCGGCAGCCTCGCCCTCGCCTCCTCCCTCACCGCCTGCGGCGCCTCCACCACGGCCGACGGCCCCGGCGCCGGCGAGGGCGGCGGCGAGAAGGTGGTCACCGTCTACAGCGCCGACGGCCTCAAGGGCGACAAGGGCGACGGCTGGTACGACAAGGTCTTCGCCGAGTTCACCAGGAAGACCGGCATCGAGGTCAAGTACGTCGAGGGCGGCTCCGGCGAGATGGTGCAGCGCGCCGTCCGCGAGAAGACCAACACCCAGGCCGACGTGCTGATCACGCTGCCCCCCTTCATCCAGCAGGCCGACGGCAAGGGACTGCTCCAGGCGTACGCCCCCCAGGGCTCCGACAAGGTCAACGGGGCCGACAAGGCCGCCGACGGCACGTGGACCTCCGTCGTCAACAACTACTTCGGCTTCGTCTACAACAAGAAGGAGCTCGGCCAGGCCCCCAGGACCTGGGAGGAACTGCTCGACGCCAAGTACAAGGGCAAGCTCCAGTACTCCACCCCCGGCGTCGCGGGCGACGGCACGGCCGTCCTCATCAAGTCGATGCACGACTTCGGCGGCAGGGAACCGGCGATGGAGTACCTCAAGAAGCTCCAGGCCAACAACGTCGGCCCCTCCTCCTCCACCAGCAAGCTCGCGCCGAAGACCGACAAGGGCGAACTGCTCGTCGCCAACGGCGACGTCCAGATGAACTTCGCCCAGTCCAAGTCCATGCCCAACCTCGGCATCTGGTTCCCCGCCAAGGACGGCGGCAAGCCCACCACCTTCGCCCTGCCCTACGCCGCCGGCCTGCTCGCCAAGGCCCCGCACGCCGACAACGGCAGGAAGCTCCTCGACTTCATGCTCGGCGAGGAGGCGCAGAAGCAGGTCAGCGAGATCGGCGGCGGCTTCCCGGCGCGCTCCGACATCAAGCCGACCGACGCCAACGCCATCGAACTCACCAAGCTCATGACCGGAGTCGAGGTCTTCCAGCCGGACTGGGCCGACATCGACAAGAACCTCACCGCCCACGTCGACGCGTGGAAGTCCGCGACCGGAAGCTGAGCTTTAACCCCGCGGCCACCCACGGCCGCAATAGTCTCCTGCGCATAACGGGTCTGGACCGAGGGGCACTCCCTCCGGTCCGGACCCTCCGCAGGTCCCCGCCGGCCCCGAAGATCTCACAGGTCCCCCAGGTCAGGCAGGTCCCGCACGTCCGCACGCATCCCGCTCGGTCCACCGCGCCTTCCCCGACGCTCCTGGAGGAGCACGTGTCCACTGTCCTGTCCGGACGCACCCTCGCCGTGGCCGCCACCACCGCCACGGCCCTGATCGCCACCACCCTCGGCCTCGGCACCACGGCCGCCGCCACCCCCAGCCCCACCGACCCGGCCAGGGCGGCGGCCGAGGCCGCGGCCAAGGCGGCCGCCTCCGCCCCCGCGGCGGCGTCGGCCACCACCGACAAGGTCCTCGTCATCGGCCTCGACGGCGTGGTCCTCGACCGCGTCAAGGCCGCCAACGCCCCCCACCTCAACGGCCTGATGGCCGAAGGGCTCACCGCCCGCAGCACCCTGTACGCGAACCCGATGGCCGCCACCTCCTCCGGCCCCGGCTGGTCCACCATCGCCACCGGCGTCTGGCCCGACAAGCACGGGGTGAGGGACAACTCCTTCACCGGCAAGAACTACGGCGCGTACCCCGACTTCCTGACCCGTGCCGAGAACGCCAAGCCCTCCCTCAACACCTACGCGGCCGCCGACTGGGAGCCCATCACCTCCACCGACCAGAACGGCCCGATCTTCTCCGCCAAGGTCGACAAGCGGCTCTCCCTCAAGGGCGACCGCGACGGCTACGGCAACGAGGACCCGAAGATCGCCGCCGCGGCCGCCGCCGAACTCCGCGACCAGAACCCGGACGCCGCCTTCGTCTACCTCGGCCAGGTCGACTCCGCCGGCCACTCCTACGGTGCCGCGAGCCAGCAGTACCTCGACGCCATCAGCCGCGTCGACGCGCTGGTCGGCCGGCTCCTCACCGCCGTCAAGGCCCGCCCCTCCTACGCCCAGGAGAACTGGAAGATCCTGGTCACCACCGACCACGGCCACACCGACGGCGGCGGCCACGGCGGCTCCACCATCCAGGAGCGCGGCACCTTCGTCATCGCCAAGGGCCCGGGCATCCCGGCCGGCTCGGTACGCGAGGACGTGCGCCTCACCGACGTCGCCGCGATCGCACTCGCCCAGGTCGGCGTCGCCACGGCCGCCCTCGACGGCGTACCGCTGGACAGCCCCGACAGCGACCCCTTCGACACGCTGCGCCCGAACCTCCAGGCCCGCGTCGACGAGACCGGGATCCCCGCCGCCACCAAGGGCTTCACCCACACCCCGCCCGCCGGCTGGTCCGTCGACAACTCGAGGATGGGCACGGGCGGAGTCACCGAGTGGGCCGGGTGGGCCTTCGCCACCGACGAGTTCTGGAGCCAGGCGCAGCGCGACCAGTGGCGCGAGCTGAACGTCCGCTCCCGCGACGTGTTCGCCGTCGCCGACTCCGACGAGTGGGACGACAAGGCCCACACCGGCACCTTCGACTCCACCCTCATCACCCCCAAGTGGGCGGTCGCCGGCGGCACCACGCGCACTCTGAACTTCCGGACGCACTACCGCCACGAGGCCGGCCAGACCGCCCAGGTCCTCGTCTCGTACGACGGCGGCGCCCCGGCGGTGGTGAAGACGTACACCGCCGACGCCGTCGCCAGGGCGGAGTCCCTCGCCCTCCAGGTCCCGGCGGGCGCCACCGACGTCCAGGTCCGTTTCCGCTACAGCGGCAGCAACAACTGGTACTGGACCGTCGACGACGTGCGTCTCGGCTGAGGAGCACCGTCCGGGGGCGGCGCCGCCCCGCGGCGCCGGCCCCTGCGCGGGGCGGCGGCCGGCTTCGGCTCCGGAGGGTCGATGCGGTGCAGGTCGAGGGTGGCCGGGAGCGGGGTGCTGCCTGGGCCGCCGGACGCGGCCCAGGCGATGATCTCGTCCGTCGCGGTGTCGTCCAGGGCCCAGCCGAACCACACGGCCCGCGCGCCGCGGCGGCGGGCCTCCGTCGTGGGCTGGACCACGATCACGTTGGCCTGGGCGCAGGGCCCGAGGCAGTCGCTCGTACGGACCGCGAGGCGCCCGCCGGACGCGGCGGCGGCCTCCCGCAGCCGGGCGAGCTGTCCGGCGTGGTCGGAGCCGGGGTTCTTGCGGGGGTCGCCGCAGCAGCAGCCGCGGCAGACCACGAGGGTGCACGGGCGCGGGGCGGTGGCGGCGAGCGGGCGTATCCAGGTCACCGACGCACGTTACCGGCCCTGCCCGGCGGGGGGTTGGACCTCGGGCGAGACCTCCACCACACGTCGAGCGCCGGGTTGGTCCTGGTGGACCGCCTCGGGGTCCCGGGCGCGGCGGCGGGCCAGGACGGCGCAGACCATCAGCTGCATCTGGTGGAACAGCATCAGCGGCAGCACCGCGAGGGAGGCCTGCGCACCGAACAGGACGCTGGCCATGGGGAGTCCGGCGGCGAGGCTCTTGTTCGACCCGGCGAACTGGATGGCGACGCGGTCGGCGCGGCCGAAGCCGAGGCGGGGAGCCCCGTACCAGGTGGCGAGGAGCATGACGGCGAGGAGTACGGCCTCCACGGCGATCAGCGCACCGAGGCGCGGGAGGCCGACCCGCTGCCAGACCCCGGCGGTCACGCCCGCGCTGAAGGCCGCGTAGACGACGAGCAGGATGGAGCCCCGGTCGACGTAGCCGAGCACCTTCTTGTTGCGGACCAGGAAGCCGCCGACCCAGCGGCGCAGGCCCTGGCCGAGGAGGAAGGGCAGCAGCAGCTGGAGGGCGATCCGCAGGAGGGAGTCGGGGGAGAAGCCGCCCGCGTCCTTGCCGAGGAGGGCGGCGGCGAGCAGCGGGGTGAGGAGGATGCCGGCGAGGGAGGAGAAGGAGCCGGCGCAGATCGCGGCGGGGACGTTGCCCCGGGCGATCGAGGTGAAGGCGATGGAGGACTGGATGGTCGAGGGGACCAGGCAGAGGAAGAGCAGGCCGTTGTGGAGCGGCTGGGTGAGCAGGCCGGGCACGAGGAGGCGGGCGGCCAGGCCGAGCAGCGGGAAGAGGACGAAGGTGCAGGCCAGGACGGTGAGGTGGAGCCGCCAGTGGCGCAGGCCGTCGAGGGCCTCGCGGGTGGAGAGGCGGGCTCCGTAGAGGAAGAACAGCAGGGCCACGGCGGCGGTGGAGGCGCCGCCGGCGAGGGCGGCGCCGGTGCCCCGGGCGGGGAGCAGCGCGGCGAGGCCCACGGTGGCGAGCAGGGCCAGTACGTACGGGTCCAGGGGCAGCCAGGCGGGGAGGCGGGGGCGTCGCATGGGGTGCTCACTCGCTGTCGTGCGGGGGCGGAACGGGGGCTACGCCCCATCGTGGCGGCTCGGCGGTCATCGGGAAACACGCACACCGCTCTGACTGTCATCACGGAACGCAATAGGCTGGGGCCCATGTACGACCCGGTCCAGCTGCGCACCTTCCTCACGGTGGCCCAGACGCTGAGCTTCACGCAGGCGGCGGCCCGGCTGGGGGTGCGCCAGTCCACGGTCAGCCAGCACGTGCGGCGGCTGGAGGAGGCCACGGGGCGCCCGCTCTTCGTGCGGGACACGCACAGCGTCGGCCTGACGGAGGACGGCGAGGCGCTGCTGGGCTTCGCGCGGACCATCCTGGAGGCGCACGAGCGGGCGGCGGCCTTCTTCACGGGGACCCGGCTGCGCGGACGGCTGCGGTTCGGGGCGTCGGAGGACTTCGTGCTGACCCGGCTGCCGGAGATCCTCGAGGGCTTCCGGCACGAGCATCCGGAGGTGGACCTGGAGCTGTCGGTCGAGCTGTCGGGGACGCTGCACGAGCGGCTGGACGCGGGGCGCCTGGACCTGGTGCTGGCGAAGCGGCGCGGGCCGGGGGACGAGCGGGGGCGGCTGGTGTGGCGGGACCGGATGGTGTGGATCGGGGCCGAGGGGCTGCGGGTGGACCCGGAGCGCCCGGTGCCGCTGATCGTGTTCCCGCCGCCCGGGATCACCCGGGCGCGGGCCCTGGAGGTGCTGGAGCGGGACGGGCGGGCCTGGCGGATCGCCTGTACGAGCGGCAGCCTCAGCGGCCTGATCGCGGCGGCCCGTGCCGGTCTGGGGGTGATGGCGCACACCCGGGGGCTGATCCCGCCGGGGCTGGTGCGGGTGGGCGGGCTGCCGGAGCTGGGACCGGTGGAGTTCGCCCTGCTCCAGGGGCGGCGCCCGTCGCCGGCGGCGGATGCGCTCGCGGCGGCGGTGCTCGCGGGCGGTGACCGCCTGAGCCGGCCGGCGTAACGGCCGTCCGGGCCGGGCTCCGGATGCGGGGCGGCCGCGCGGACGGGGGCGCCCTCCTCCCGCGGGGCGGGGGCCCTCTCCCCCCGGGGGGGTGCGGGACGGGCGGGCCGGCCCGGATCACCCGTCCGGGGGACGTACCGGTGACCGCGCCGCAGGTGGCGGGGGATGCGGCGGCGGGGGGATCTCGTGGAGGTTTCCTCGGGGGTGCCGGGCACGGGGGCGGGTGCGGTAGCGTCTCGGCGCCCTGCACGCAGAGGAGCGGAACGTGCGCGAGTTCACCGTCCCACCCCTGGTCACCGGCGCGCCGGCCGGAGGTCTGGCCGACACCGTCTTCCAGCGTGCCGGGCGGGACCCGGACCATGTGGTGCTCGGGCGCAAGGCGGGCGGGGTCTGGCGGGACGTGACCGCCCGCCGGCTGGCCGGGGAGGTCCTGGCGCTCGCCAAGGGGCTGCTGGCGCAGGGGGTCCGCTTCGGTGACCGGGTGGCCGTGATGTCCCGTACCCGCTACGAGTGGACGCTGTTCGACTTCGCGCTGTGGGCGATCGGGGCGCAGCCGGTGCCCGTGTACCCGACGTCGTCGGCGGAGCAGGTGCACTGGATCCTGTACGACTCCGCGTGCACGGCCTGTCTGGTGGAGAACGAGGACCAGGCGATGACGGTCGGGTCGGTGATCGAGCGGCTGCCGGGGCTGCGGCTGCTGTGGCAGCTGGACGCGGGGGCGGTGGACGAGCTGGTGGCGGCCGGCCGGGGGGTGGCCGAGGACGTGGTGCACCGGCACCGCGGGGCGGTGACCCCGGACGCCGTCGCGACGGTCATCTACACCTCGGGGACCACGGGCCGGCCGAAGGGCTGTGTGCTCACCCACGGCAACTTCATGTACGAGGCCGACACGCTGGTGGAGCGGTGGGAGCCGGTCTTCCGGGCCGGGCCGGACGGGCGGCAGCCGTCGACGCTGCTCTTCCTGCCGCTGGCGCACGTGTTCGGGCGGATGGTGGAGGTGGCCGCCGTACGGGCCGGGGTGAAGCTGGGGCACCAGCCGGCGGTGGCCGCCGCCGAACTCCTGCCGGATCTCGCCGCCTTCCGGCCGACCTTCGTGCTGGGGGTTCCGTACGTCTTCGAGAAGATCTTCGCGGCGGCGCGGCGTACGGCGGAGGCGGAGGGCCGCGGGGGGCCCTTCGACCGGGCGGTGGAGACGGCCGTGCGGTACGCGCGGGCGCGGGAGCGGAAGGCGTTCGGGAGCGGCCCGGGGCCTTCGGCGGCGTTGCGGATGGAGCACCAGGTCTTCGAGAGGCTGGTGTACGGAAAGCTCCGCGAGGCACTCGGGGGCAGGATGCGGTACGCGATGTCGGGCGGTTCGGCGATGCCGCGGCGGCTGGGGCTGTTCTTCGACGGGGCCGGGATCACGGTGTTCGAGGGGTACGGGCTGACGGAGTCCTGCGCGGCCGCGACGGCCAATCCTCCGGGGGCCGTCAAGTACGGGACGGTGGGCCCGCCGATCCCGGGCAGTACGGTCCACATCGCCGACGACGGGGAGGTGTGGCTGCGCGGCGGTCACGTCTTCTCGGGGTACCTGGGCGATCCGCGGTCCACGGCGGAGGTGCTGCGCGGCGGCTGGCTGGCGACCGGGGACCTGGGCCGGCTGGATGAGGACGGGTACCTGATCATCACGGGGCGCAAGAAGGAGATCCTGGTGACCTCCAACGGCAAGAGCGTGGCGCCGGCGGCCCTGGAGGAGCGGGTGCGTTCGCATCCGCTGGTGTCGCAGTGCGTGCTGGTGGGCAACGACCGGCCGTTCGTCGCCGCTCTGGTGACCCTGGACATGGAGGGGGTCGCGCACTGGCTGTCCCTGCGCAAGCTCCCCCAGCGGACGGCCGCGCAGGTGGCGGACGACCCGGATCTGACGGCGGAGGTCCGGCGGGCGGTGGTGGCCGCGAACACCCTGGTCTCGCAGGCGGAGGGGATCCGCGCCTTCCGGGTGCTGGCCGAGCAGTTCACGGAGGAGCGCGGGCTGCTGACGCCTTCGCTGAAGCTGAAGCGGAGGGCCATCGAGAAGGCGTACGCGCGGGAGGTCGCCGCCCTGTACCCGTCACGGGAACCGTCCCGCAAAGGGATCTGACGCACAGTGCGGCAGGCGCACCCGGGGACGGCACAGGGGCGCGCGCCCGGATCCCGCCGTCGCTCCCCTCCCCGGCACCGGCACGCCACCCGCCGCTCCCTCGGGTCCGCCGCGCCCCGGGCGTGGCGGACGGGCGGCGGGAATAGGCTGGGCGCGGGGCCTGTTGCCGCCCGGCGTACGCCGTGGCACGGCGCGGCCGCACCGCACCGCTCCACCGACCCGAGGGAACGACCGACGTGAACCAGGTGCCCGCCGTCCGGCTCAACAACGGCACATCCATGCCCCAGCTCGGCTACGGCGTCTGGCAGGTGCCGGACTCCGAGGCCCAGAAGGCCGTCGCCACCGCGCTGGAGGCCGGCTACCGCAGCGTCGACACGGCGGCGGCTTACGGCAACGAGCGGGGCACCGGCAAGGCCCTCGCCGCCTCGGGGATCCCGCGCGAGGAACTGTTCGTCACCACCAAGCTGTGGAACAGCTCCCGGCACCGGTGGGGCCGGGACGAGACGCTGCGCGCCTTCGACGACTCGCTCGGCAAGCTGCGCCTGGACCACGTCGACCTGTACCTGATCCACTGGCCGCGCCCGATGCGCGACGACTTCGTGACCATCTGGAAGACCTTCGAGGAGATCGCGGCGAGCGGCCGGGCCCGGGCGGTCGGCGTGTCGAACTTCCGTGCGGAGGACCTGGAGCGGCTGCGCGCCGAGAGCCCGCTGGTACCGGCGGTGAACCAGATCGAGCTGCACCCGCTGTTCCCGCAGGCCGCCCTGCGCGCCCTGCACGCCTCCCTGGGCATCGCCACCGAGGCATGGTCCCCGCTCGGCCAGGGCAAGGAGCTCCTCGGTCTCCCGGCGGTGGCCTCGGTCGCCTCCCGGCACGGCCGCAGCGCCGCGCAGGTGGTGCTGCGCTGGCACCTCCAGCTGGGCAACGTCGTGATCCCGAAGTCGGTGACCCCGTCCCGGATCCGCGAGAACCTGGACGTCTTCGGCTTCGAGCTGGACGCCGACGACCTGGCGGCGCTGGACGCGCTGGCGGCGGACGGGCACCGGATCGGGCCGGATCCGGCCGTCTTCGACAACTGAGGCGCGCGTGAACCTTCCGGACGGGATCTACCGGATCCGCAACGTGGACAGCGGGCTGGTGCTCCAGCTCGAGGGCGCCTCCCGGGTACGGGTGGGCCCCGACGGGCCGCCCGCCCCGGCGGCGGCCCGCCGGTGGCGGATCTCCGCCGTGCACAGCGGCGGCGGGGTCTTCCACGTGGTGAGCGAGGACAACGGCCGGCGCCTGGACGTGGCGAACGCCTCGACCGAGAGCGGAGCCCGCGTACAGGTGTGGCGCGCCAACGCCTTCGGCGCGCAGGAGTGGCTCGTGGAGGAGCACCTGGACGATCCGGGGGTGGTGTCCCTGATCGCGTGCATCAGCGGGCTGCCGCTGGAGGCCGACGGCGAGGGCCGGACCCGGCAGGGCGAGGACACCGACTCGCCCTCCCAGTGGTGGCGGCTGGAACCCGTCTGACGCGCGCCGGGGCGTGGGGCGGCGTCAGCCGGCGCCGTGGGCCGGGGCGAGGGCCTCGACCCGTTCGGCGAGGCCGAAGTCCTTCTCCGTGACCACGCCTCCGGCGTCGTGACTGTTCACGGAGAGGCGGACGGTGTTGTAGCCGAGGGTGAGCTCGGAGTGGTGGTTCAGCTCGTCCTGGACCACGGCGATGTGGACGACGAAGGCGGTCGCGGCCCGGTGCGTGCCCACGCGGTACGTGCGCTCGATCCGGTCGTCCTCGTAGGTCCATCCGGGGAGTTCCCGGAGCCGGTCCTCGATCTCCTTCTGCGAAAGCGGCTCGCTCGGCATCCGCTGTCCCCTTCCCGGTCGTCCTGGCCGTTCTCCTGTGATGTGCGGTCAGTTTTCCACGACGCGCGCCGTGGTGAACCTTTCCCGCCATAGTGCGCCCGGGTGCTTCCTCACGCTTCCGCGCCCCGGCCGGCCGCCCTATGCTCCAGCGCCGGACCAAGCATTACCACCGGTAACAAGGAGGCGGGGCATGGCCGGTACGGACGGCGTGAGCAACACGGAGGGCACGGACGGCACGGAGGGTGCGGAGGGCACGGGGAGCTCCAGGCGCACGTTCATCGCGGGCGCGGCGGCCGCCGCGGGCACCCTCCCGGCCCTGGGGGCCCTCGCGGCACCGGCCGCCGCGGCCCCCGGCCCGCCGGCGGCGCACCGGCGGGCGGTCGCCGTCCTCGGGGGCGGGGTGGCCGGGCTGACGGCCGCGCACGAGCTGGCGGAACGCGGCTACGCCGTCACGGTGTACGAGCGCCGGGCCCTGGGCGGCAAGGCCCGCAGCATGGACGTGCCCGGCAGCGCCCGGGGCGGCCGCAGGCCCCTGCCGGCCGAGCACGGCTTCCGCTTCATCCCGGGGATCTACCACAACCTCCCGGACACCATGCGGCGGATCCCCTTCCCCGGCAACGCCAACGGCGTGTGGGACAACCTGGTGGCCCCGCCCGAGATGATGTTCGCCCGGGCCGCCGGACGCGAGGACCTGCGCGCGCCCATCCCCTGGCCCGGCCACTCCCCCGCCGAGCTGACGCCGGAGGAGCTGCGGCGCGCCCTGACCGGCATCCTGGAGTCCCTGGTACGGCTGCCCGCGCACGAGACGGCGTACTTCGTCAACCGGGTGCTGGTCTTCCTCACCAGCTGTGACGAGCGCCGCGACGAGGTGTGGGAGCGCACCCCGTGGTGGGAGTTCACCCGGGCCGCGCGGATGTCGGCCGAGTACCAGCGCATCCTGGCCGTCGGCATCACCCGCAACATCGTCGCCACCAAGGCCGAGGAGGCCTCGACCCGAACCGTCGGCACCCTCGGGGAGGCCTTCGTCTGCAACGCGCTCGGCCGCGGCGCGGACGGCCCGCCGGACCGGATCCTGAACCTCCCCACCAACGAGGCGTGGATCGACCCCTGGGAGCGGCACCTGCGCTCCCTCGGCGTGGAGTTCCGGATCGGCTGGACCGTCCAGGAGGTCCGGTACGGGGACGGCCGCGTGAGCGGGGTCGCGGTCCTGGACCCCGACGGGGCCCGGCGGACCGTCACCGCCGACCACTACGTCAGCGCCCTGCCCGTGGAGCACGCCCGCCGCACCTGGAGCGCGGCGCTGCGGGCCGCCGACCCGATGCTGGGGCGCTGCGACCGGCTGCGGACCGACTGGATGACCGGCATCCAGTTCTACCTGACCGAGCGCGCCCCGCTGGTCCACGGACACTTCAACTGCGTCGACTCGCCCTGGTCGTTGACGGCGATCCAGCAGGCCGCGCACTGGCCGGCCCGCGACTTCCCGGCCGACTACGGCGACGGCACGGCCGTGGACTGCCTGTCGGTGGACATCTCCGAGTGGGACAAGCCCGGGATCCTGTACGGGAAGACGGCCAAGCAGTGCACCCGGGAGGAGGTGGCCCGCGAGGTGTGGGCACAGCTGAAGGCCTCCCTCAACGACACCGGGCGGACCCTGCTGGCCGACCGCACCCTGCACTCGTGGTTCCTGGACCCGGGCGTGGACGGCCTTGGCACCCCGCGACCCACCAACCAGGACGAGCTGCTGATCCACCCGACCGGCACCTTCCACGACCGGCCGAGCGCGGACACCCGCGTCCCCAACTTCTTCCTCAGCGGCGACTACGTGGCCGTCGACATCGACCTGGCGACGATGGAGGGCGCGAACGCCTCGGCCCGTGCCGCCGTCAACGCCCTGCTGGACCGGGACGGTTCGACGGCCGCACGGTGCGCGGTCATCCCCCGCTACCGGCCCCCGGAGCTGGAGTCCGCGAAACGGCACGACCTGTGGCGCTACCGTCTCGGCCTGCGGAACGTCTTCGACCTGGGCTGACCGGAGCGGCGCCGGCCGGGTTACCGTCGTGGTCATGAGCATCACCGCCTCCACCACGCCCACGCTCGGCGCCCTGCTGCGGACATGGCGGGAGCGGCGCGGGGTCAGCCAGCTGGAGCTGGCGGGCCGCGCCGGCTCCTCGTCCCGTCACATCAGCTTCATCGAGACCGGGCGGTCCCGGCCGAGCGAGGAGATGGTGCTGCGGCTCGCCGAGCGGCTCGACGTACCCGTGCGGGAACGCAACGCGCTGCTGCTCGCCGCGGGTTACGCCCCGCACTACCCGCACACCGCGCTCGACGACCCCGCCATGGACACCCTGCGCGAGGGCGTCCAGCGGCTGCTGACCGGTTACGAGCCCTACCCGGCGCTGGTCGTCGACGCCGTGTACGACGTGGTGGCCGCCAACCGGGGCATCGGAATGCTCCTGGACGGGCTGCCGGAACACCTGCTGACCCCGCCGCTGAACGCCATGCGGATCACCCTCCACCCGGAGGGCCTCGCCCCGCGGATCCACAACCTCGGGCAGTGGCGCGCGCACCTGCTGGCGCAGATGGAGCGGCAGATCGCGCTGGCCCGCTCCGCGCCGCTGCGCGCGCTGTACGAGGAGGTGTCCGCCTACCCCGTGCCGGAACGCCCGGGCGGCGGTGAACCGGACGAGCACGTCCCGTACATCGCGCTCCCGATGGTGATCGAGCACGACGGACACCTGCTGTCCTTCGTGTCCTCGATCGCGACCTTCAACACGCCGATGGACGTGACCGTCGCCGAGCTGGCGATCGAGACCTTCCTCCCGGCCGACCCGGCGACGGTGAAGTACCTGCGCTCACTGGGCCCCTGAGCCGGCCGAGCGCAGCGCCAGCTGCTGGAGGAGCGCGAAGGAGGCGACGGTGAGCGCCTGCGCCGGGATCCACACCGCGCCGGCCGCGGTCGGCGAGAACCAGGCGGCGAGCGAGACCAGACTGAGCGCGGCCCAGACGTAGTTGGCCTCGATGACGAACTTCACCGGGAAGACCGGCGGACGGCGGCGCGAGGCCAGCCAGGCGACTCCGGCGCCGAAGGCGGTGAGGAAGAGGCCGAGTCCGAGGAGGGTGCTCTGGCCGACGCCGAGGAGCCGGCCGAGCGGGGCCGGGAAGACGGCGTAGGCAAGGCCGTTGCCGGTGGTGACGACCGCGTCGAGGGCGAGGAAGCGGCGCAGCATGGTCTGCGGGACGGTGGTGCGGGCGATGCTGCCGAGCAGGGTCGCGGACATGGCGGATCAGCCTCCATCGGGGGTCGGACGTGCTGGTGGGGACGGGTCCCGGAGCCGAGTGCGCGGCCCCGGAACCCGATGACCCCACTGTGCCGCCGGGCCCGGCCGGGGTCGATTACCTCCGGGGTCATGGCAGTGTCCGCGCCTCACCCGCGCCTCACCCGCGCCTCGCCCGCGCCTCGCCCGCGCGGAACGCGGGCCGTGCCGGCGGCGAGTGCGGGGGACGCGGTGGTTGGGGGCGGGGCAGGCGGTTAGGCTTCACCGCACCGAGCCACCGGGCCGAACGCCTCGCCGCCCAACGGAGAACCTCCCGGTGCGAGCCGCCGACCGACCCGGCGGGCGGTGCCGGGCCCGCCGCGCGGCGGTGCCGGCAGGCCTGACCGGTGGTCCCGGGCCGGAGCCGCGGGCCGTGCGCCCGACCGTACCGCCGAGGGGGAAGCGCCATGAGGACCACACGGAGCATGCGGAAGCTCGGCGCCGACCTGCTGGCGGAAGCCCGGCTCACGGCCCCCGCCGGGGTCGCCGAGATCATCGGGGGCCTGTGCGCGGCCTTCGGGCGGCGCCGTCGCGGCGGCCGGCCGGTGGACTTCCGCTTCGCCCCGTTCCCGCCGGAAACGGCCAGCGGGCTGTGGCTGGAGCTGGAGGAACGCGACCTGGTCGTCGTGGAGGCCCGCACCCGGCCCGAGCACCAGCTGGTCATCGCCTGCCACGAGCTGTGGCACATCGAGGAGGGCGCCTGCGACGGCCACGGCCCCGGCATGGCGGTGGCCGCCCGCCTGACGGGCCCCCGCGGCAGCCTCACGGACCTGCTGCGCCCGGACTCCGCACTGGACTCGGTGGTCCGTCAGGCGGCCGCCCGCGCCGACCGGGAGGACCCGGCCGAGATCCGGGCCGAGACCTTCGGCCTGCACCTCGGCAAGATCCTGAAGCCCTTCCTGCCCCCGCCCCGGCAGCAGCCCTCCTCCGAGGAGATCGAACGCATCAAGTCCTCCCTCGGCTGGGGCCGTTGACCGCGTCCGGTCGACGCCCGGAGCCCCACCGGCTCCGCCCTCGCCGCACACTCCGAAGGAAAGCACCGCGCATGCCCCCCGCTTCCCCCCGCGGCCGTGCCGCCGCCCCCGCCCCCGCTTGCGTGCCGGCCGCCGGTACCGGGACCCCCGGCCGCTCGCGGTGAAGGACGGCCTGCCCCTCTACCTGGCGGGGACGGTGATGGTGCTGGCCCTGCTGATCAAGGCCCCGGCCCTGCGCCGGGGCTGGGACCAGCCGCTGATGCGGGCCGTGTGCGCGCTGCTGGTGGCCGGCTGCCTGCTCACCTTCCTGGCGGCCCCGCCGTCCCTCGCGGCGGTCAACCGGATCACCGGCGTCGTCAACTTCGCCGCCCCGCTGGTGTACGGCGTACTGACCGCCTTCTCGGGTGCCTCCATCGTGCTGATCCTGCACTGGGCGGGAGGTCCGGCGGCGGAGCTGCGGCGCGCGACCTGGGCGACGGTCGGGGTGTTCGGCGCGGTCACCGTGCTGATCGCGGCCCTGTTCGTGATCGGGGACGCGCCCGTGGAGCGGCTGCGGGACCTGGACACGTACTACGCGAACACCCCGTGGCTGCGCGAGATGATCGTCTGCTACCTGCTGGCGCACACCGCCGGCAGCGCCGCGCTGAGCGTGCTGTGCCTGAAGTGGATGCTGCGGGTCGATCGCGCGCTGCGGCCGCTGCGGACCGGGCTGGCGCTGCTCACGCTGGGCGGGGTGCTGGACCTCGGGTACCTCGTCGCGAAGTGGGCGGCGGTGGGCGCCCGCTGGGCGGGCCACGACTGGGACGGCCTGTCCACGTACGTGGCCCCGCCGCTCGCCTCGGCGGCGGCGCTGCTGGTGGGCACCGGGTTCATCGTCCCGATGGCCGGCGGTTCGGCCGTCTGGCGGGACTTCAGCCAGTACCGGCGGCTGCGCCCGCTGTGGAGGGCCCTGCGCGGGTTCGCGCACCGCGGCGTGACGCCGGTCCCGCTGACCTGGTGGTCGCCGGTCGGGATCCGGCTGATCCACCGGGAGTCGGTGATCGACGACGGGCTGCTGGCCCTCGCGAGCTGGTTCGACCCCGCCGTACGGTCGGCCGCCTACGGGGCCGCGCGCCGCCGGGGCCTGACGGAGGCGGAAGCCTCCGTGGTAGCGGACGCGGCCATGCTCGCCGCCGCCTGCCGGGCACGGGCCGCCGCCGAGCGGGCGGGCGACCCCGGTACGGGCTCCGCGGAACCCGCCCCGTACCGCCTCGACGGCCAGCCCCTGGCCGCACTGGCCCGGGAGTTCCGCGGCTCCCCGATCGTGGAGGCGGCCCGCCGGGGGACGCTCGGCTAGGCCGTCCCCCGCGGCGTGCCGCACGCCGGCTCGCGCGAGAGCCAAGCCCCGTACGCGCGGACCCTGCGCCGGTGCCGGAGGTTGTCCGCGGTGAGGATCCAGCGGGGGGAGACCCGTGCGCGGGGTTCGAGCCCGTGGGCCAGCCGGTCCAGCTGGAAGCGTACGAGGGCCAGCGTGCCGGCGGCCGCCAGGCTCCGGTCGCGCCATGCGAGCCGGGGCACGTCCACCCGCGCGTCCTCGCCCGCGCGCCAGCGCCGGGGCAGGTCGGGGCACAGGGCGAGGGCGGAGGCCATGCCGACGACGGCGACGCCCCGGGCCAGGGCCATCTCGGCCGTGGCGCGGCGGGTGATGCCGCCGGTCAGCATCAGCGGCACGGCCGCCGTCCCCAGCAGGTGTTCCGCGAGGGAGAGGAAGTAGGCCTCCCGTTCCAGGATCCGCTGGTCCGTGGTGTGGCCCATGCTGGCGGGGCTCTCGACGGTCCCGCCGGAGAGCTCGACCAGGTCGACGCCGAGGCCGTCGAGGGCCGCGATGACGTGGGCGGCCTCCTCGGTGTCGAAGCCCCCGCGCTGGAAGTCGGCGGCGTTCAGCTTCACCCCGATCGCGAAGCCCGTCGAGACGCCGGCGCGGACGGCGCCGACGGTCTCCGTGAGCATCCGTACGCGGTTGTCGAGGCTGCCGCCCCAGCGGTCGGTGCGCCGGTTGACGAGCGGGGAGAGGAACTGGCTGAGCAGGTAGCCGTGCGCGGCGTGGATCTGCACCCCGTGGAAGCCCGCCTCCTCGGCCCGCCGGGCGGTGAGGGCGAAGCGGGCGATCGTCGCGCCGATGTCGGCCTCGGTCATGGCGGTGGGGTGGGCGAAGCGCTTGGTGTGCCTGCCGAGGCGGATGGGGACGGCGGAGGGGGCCCATGCGGTGCCGGGCATGTCGGAGCCGACCTGGCGGCCGGGGTGGTTGATCTGCATCCAGACCCGGGCGTCGCCGGACGTCGCGGCGTCGGCCCAGCGGCGGAAGGGCTCCAGCGGGGAGCGCTCGTCGAGGACGACGGTGCCCGGCGAGGTCAGGGCCCGCCGGTCGACCATCACGTTGCCGGTGATGACCAGTCCGGCGCCGCCCCGCGCCCAGCGGGCGTACAGCCGCTCCAGGCGGGCGTCGGGGAGCTGGCCGGGCTGGGCGGCGAAGCTCTCCTCCATGGCGGCCTTGGCGAGACGGTTGGGGAGGGTGGTGCCGCCGGGAAGGTCCAGCGGTGCGAACAGGTCCATCCGGGTCCCCCCATGCTCGTGGCGCGGCCGTCACGCGGGGCCGCGCCACAAGATGATCGCCTCAGAGGTCCGCGAGGTCCAGTCCGGCCTGGGCCGCGGCGGCCCGGACGGTCTGCTCCAGCAGCACCGCGATGGTCATCGGGCCGACGCCGCCGGGCACCGGGGTGATCAGGGAGGCGCGGGCGGCGGCCGACTCGAAGTGGACGTCTCCGATGTTGCCCTCGTTGTACCCGGCGTCGAGGACGACCGCGCCGGGCTTGATGTCCTCGCCGCGGATGAACTCGGCCTTGCCGACCGCGGCGACCAGGACGTCCGCCTGGCGCACGATCGAGGACAGGTCGCGGGTGCGGGAGTGGCAGTAGGTGACGGTGGCGTTCTTCTCCAGCAGCAGCATCCCGGCGGGCTTGCCCAGGATCGCGCTGCGGCCGACGACGACGGCGTGCTTCCCGGTGAGGTCCACCCCGTACTCCTCCAGCAGGCGCATGATGCCGCCGGGGGTGCAGGAGACGAAGCCGGGCAGGCCGAAGCCCATGGCGGCGAAGGAGTGCATCGTCACACCGTCGACGTCCTTGCCGGGGGCGATGGCCTCGAAGGCGGCGCGCTCGTCGATGTGGTGCGGGACGGGGTGCTGGAGCAGGATGCCGCTGATCTCCGGGTCCTCGGAGAGGGCGGTGATCGTGGCGACGAGCTCCTCGGTGGTGGTCGCGGCCGGCAGCTCCACGTGGCGGGAGGTGATCCCGGCCTTGGCGCAACGGTTCTGCTTCATCCGTACGTAGGTGACGGACGCGGGGTCCTCGCCGACGAGGACGGTGGCCAGGCAGGGAGCGGTACCGGTGCGCTCGGTGATCTTCGCCGCGAGGGCGGCGGTCCGCTCCGAGACGCGGCGGGCGAGGGCGGTGCCGTCCATGAGCTGGGCGGTGGAGGTGGGGGCAGTCGTCACGGGGTCTCCTGAACGTCGCTGCGGATCGCGGTTCGCCCAGGCGCGCGGCAGACGGCGTACGGCCCCGAGGGCCCACACCGGGCCGCTCCCCGGTGGTGATCCACCCGAACGCCAGTCACGGCCCGGTGCCCACTGTAGTCGACATATCCGGTGGAAGAGCGGGGGCCGACCTGGGACGATCGGGACATGAAGCGCACGTTCGACCATCTCGTCGCCGAGGCCGGGTCCGTCTCGGTCGACGGCTGGGACTTCTCCTGGCTCGACGGCCGGGCCACCGAGCAGCGGCCCTCCTGGGGCTACCAGCGCCTGCTGGGCGAGCGCCTGGGACAGGTCGGCTCCGTCCTGGACATCCAGACCGGCGGGGGCGAGGTCCTCGCCGGAGCGGGCCCGCTGCCCCCGCTGACGGCGGCCACGGAGTCCTGGCCGCCGAACCTCCGGAAGGCGACCCGGCTGCTGCACCCGCTGGGCGCGGTGGTGGTGGCGGACACCGACGAGCCGCCGCTGCCCTTCGGTGACGAGGCCTTCGAGCTGGTCGTCAGCCGGCACCCGGTGACCGTCTGGTGGGACGAGATCGCCCGGGTGCTGGTGCCGGGTGGTACCTACCTCTCGCAGCAGGTGGGTCCGGCCAGCGTCTTCGAGCTCGTCGAGTACTTCCTCGGCCCGCAGCCGGAGGAGGTCCGCCGCGCCCGCCATCCCGACGACGCGGCCGCCGACGCCGAGAGGGCGGGTCTGGAAGTGGTCGACCTGCGCTCCGAGCGGCTGCGGACGGAGTTCCACGACATCGGGGCCGTGATCTACTTCCTGCGGAAGGTGATCTGGATGGTGCCCGGCTTCACGGTCGGGCAGTACCGGGAGCGGCTGCGCGAGCTCCACGAACGGATCGAATGCGAAGGTCCGTTCGTCGCGCACACCGCCCGTTTCCTCATCGAAGCCCGCAAGAAGGGGTGACCGGGAGGGCCGACGGATCCCCGCCGGATCGGTTGCGCGGGCACAGCGTGGCGCAGGTCACTCAATTCAGCGCGTAACGAATCGACTCGGGCAGGCGATGAACCGACAGGTGTCCTCGCGCGGCCCCGGAATACAGACCCGCTTCGGTCTGTTTCCCGAGTCCGCGCGATGATGTCCCGCCCACTCCTTATCTGTTCGCAACGAGAGGCTCCTTGTGTCGCTCAGCCCGTCCCGTACGTTCCCTCCGGAGATCGCCGAATCCGAGGCCCTGGTCGCGCTCGTCGAGCGCGGCCGCGAGCAGGGTCACATCAACGGTGACGATGTCCGCCAGGCCTTCGAGGCCGGCCGCATCCCGGTGGACCAGTGGAAGCGGGTCCTGCGCAGCCTGAACCAGGTCCTGGACGAGGAGGGTGTCGCCCTCCACGTCAGCGCCGCCCCCGCCACCAAGGCTGCTGCCAAGAAGCCCCGCAAGGCAGCCGCCGCCCCGGCCCGCACCGTGACGAAGAAGGCGGTCGCCGCACCGCGTCCCATCGGCGCGCGCAAGGCCTCCGCCACCGCTCCCGCCCCGGCCGCCGCCGCGGCGATATCCGCTCCGTCGGCCGCCGCTTCGCAGGAGGTGTCGGCCGAGGCCGCCGCCGAGCCCAAGAAGCGCGCGGTCAAGAAGACCGCCGCCAAGAAGGCCACGGCCACCAAGAAGACCGCCGCCTCGAAGAAGGCCGGCGCCAAGGACGCCGACGACGCCGAGACCCCGGTCGTCGAGGGTGAGGACTGGGCCGTCGAGGACCTCGCCGACGACACCGAGGAGGAGGCGCCCAAGGCGGCCGGCCAGGGCTTCGTGCTGTCCGACGACGACGAGGACGACGCCCCGGCGCAGACGGTCATGGTGGCCGGTGCCACCGCCGACCCGGTCAAGGACTACCTGAAGCTGATCGGCAAGGTGCCGCTCCTCAACGCCGAGCAGGAGGTCGAGCTCGCCAAGCGCATCGAGGCGGGTCTGTTCTCCGAGTACAAGCTCGAAGAGGAGGAGGACCACAAGCCCGCCTTCAAGCGCGAGCTGGAGATCCTCGTCGAGGACGGCCGCCGTGCCAAGAACCACCTGCTGGAGGCCAACCTCCGCCTCGTGGTCTCGCTGGCCAAGCGCTACACCGGCCGCGGCATGCTCTTCCTTGACCTGATCCAGGAGGGCAACGTCGGTCTGATCCGCGCGGTGGAGAAGTTCGACTACACCAAGGGCTTCAAGTTCTCCACGTACGCGACCTGGTGGATCCGGCAGGCGATCACGCGCGCCATGGCCGACCAGTCGCGCACCATCCGCATCCCCGTCCACATGGTCGAGATCATCAACAAGCTCGCCCGTGTGCAGCGCCAGATGCTCCAGGACCTGGGCCGCGAGCCCACCCCGGAGGAGCTGGGCAAGGAACTCGACATGACCCCCGAGAAGGTCATCGAGGTCCAGAAGTACGGCCGCGAGCCGATCTCCCTGCACACCCCGCTGGGCGAGGAGGGCGACAGCGAGTTCGGTGACCTCATCGAGGACTCCGAGGCGGTCGTCCCGGCCGACGCCGTGTCCTTCACCTTCCTCCAGGAGCAGCTGCAGTCGATCCTGGGCACGCTCTCCGAGCGTGAGGCCGGCGTGGTCTCCATGCGCTACGGCCTCAACGACGGCCAGCCGAAGACGCTGGACGAGATCGGCCGTGTGTACGGGGTCACCCGTGAGCGCATCCGCCAGATCGAGTCGAAGACCATGTCGAAGCTGCGCCACCCGTCGCGTTCGCAGGTGCTGCGCGACTACCTGGACTGAGCCGCTCCCGGTACCGCACACACCGGAGGGGGGGGGGGGGGGGGGGGGGGGGGGGGGGTTTTTCTGGGGGCGGGGGGGGGGGGGGAGGGGGGGGGGGGAGGGGGGGGGGGGGAGT
>NZ_JBVHWK010000005.1:135425-199926 GCF_055569445.1 Streptomyces sp. NPDC029122
TCCTGGCGTGCCCCCCCCCCCCCCCCCCCCCCCCCCCCCCCCCCCCCACCCACCCCCCCCCCCCCCCCCCCCCCCCCCCCCCCTCCGCGTTTTCCCGGGTGCCGGGGCTGACAGCCGCTGTCAGCCGGCGGTCAGTGCTCGAGCAGGTGCTTGAGCTTCTCCTCGCTGCGGGGCATCTCCTTGCGGGCCCTGGGCTTCACCACGAGGGGGACGAGGCCCCTGCCGAGGCCGTGGCCCTCGAAGTCGACGGAGAGGGTGACGCGCGAGCGGGTCCCGTTGTCGAGGGGCTCGATCCTGCCGCGCACGTCCGGCCTGACCGGGCCGTCGACGCCGTGGACGTGCCAGCTCCTCGGCGGGTCCAGCTCGGTGAACTCCACGGTCGTGGGGATCCTCCGCCTGCCGTACCGCCGGGTGACGGCGACCCTCGAACCGACGTGCACGGGCAGGTCTCCCATGGGGACGGCGGACACGGCGCTGTCCTGCCACTCCGGCAGGTGCGTGGGGTCCGTCACGTACGCGAAGACCTCCTCGGGCCTCCGGTCGATGTCGATGGTCTTGCTGATCGCTGACATGGCGCCCCCTTGGCGCCCCCCTGGCCGGTCTTTCCTCCCAAATTACTCCCCGGCCGAAACGGCCGCGCGCCGCTTGCGGGCCGCCATCAGCGCGTACACGAGGACGCCCGCGAAGAGGAACAGCACGCCCTGGTAGACGGCCGCGTAGCCGGACCCGGCGACCAGCCACATGGAGAAGGCGAAGGCCACGCCGGCGAGGACGGCGTCGCGCACCAGCTGCCCGCGCCGGACCCGTTCCGACTGGCCCGACGCCAGGAAGTAGAGCTGGGCCGCGGTGGAGAGCAGGTACGGGACGGTCGCGGTGAAGGTGGTGACCAGGACCAGGACCTCGAAGACCCGCGCGGAGCCGGCGGTGTAGTTGTAGACGGTGAGGCAGGAGGCCAGGACGACCGTGACCAGCACTCCGACGACCGGGACCCCGCGCTGCTTCTTCTCGAAGACCTTGGGGAAGAGTCCGTCCTTGGCGGCCGCGTACGGGGTCTGCGCGCTGAGCAGGGTCCAGCCGTTGAGCGCGCCGACCATCGAGACCACGGCCGCGCCGGCGACCAGGGTGCCGCCCCAGGTGCCGCCGAAGACGGCGTTGACGGCGTCGGTGAAGGGGGCCTGGGAGGAGACCAGCTTCTCGTGGGCGACCAGCCCGAAGACGGACAGGGTGCCGAGCAGGTACACGACGGCGGCGCCGACGGTGCCGAGGACGGTGGCCCGGCCCACGTTGCGGGCCGGGTCGCGGACCTCGCCGGCGCTGACGGCGGCGGACTCGACGCCGATGTAGCTGAAGAGCAGGATCGCGGCGGAGGCGGAGACGGCCCCGACGGTGCTCTGCCCGGCGGCCTGGAAGGGGCCGAGGTTCGCCGGGTCGAAGAAGAACAGGCCGCCCACGGCCACCAGCAGCAGCGGGACCAGCTTCAGGACGGTCGACACCACCTGGACGGCGCCCACGTAGCGGGTTCCGGCCAGATTGGCGAGGGCGGGCAGCCACTGCACGCCCAGCGCGGCCAGGCACATCGACCACCGGTGCTCGCCCACGGCCGGGAAGAGCACGGCGAGGTAGCCGACGGAGGCCACCGCGAGGGCGGCGTTCGAGACCCAGGCGGTGATCCAGTAGCTGTACGCGGCGAGGAAGCCCGCGAAGTCGCCGAAGGCGGCGCGCACGTACACGTAGGGGCCGCCGGTCCGCGGGTGGCGTTCGGCGAGGCGGCCGAAGACGAGGGCGAGGGCGATCGCGCCGACGGTCAGGACCCCGAAGGCCAGCAGGCTGACGGTGCCGAAGGGGGCGACGGAGGCCGGGAGCAGGAAGATCCCGCCGCCGATGATGTTGCCCATGACCAGGCAGACGGCCACCGGCAGTCCGAAGCGGCGGGTGTGCCGGTCGCCCCGGGGCGCGGCGGCCAGGGGTGTCCGTACGGCGGCCCCGGGGGCGGTGCTGTCCTCGACGGGTGGGGCTGCGGTGCTGGTCATCGGTGGTGCGCCTCTGGGTGTCTCACATGGTGGGCAGGTCAGCACATGGTTGACCACGGCGGAGTGCGCGACAAATCACCGGGTTTCGTCCGGTGCGGGCACCCCTGCGGAAGGAAGGGTTCCATCCGATCCGCCCCCGGGCCGCGAATCCTCCCGGGCGGCCCTCGCGGGGCGGTCGCCACCGGGCTCCCCGCCCTCCCGGCCCTCCCGGCCCTCCCGGCCTGAAGCCGCCGGTACCCGCTGCCCGGGCTCCTCCCCGGGCCGGCCGTCCAACGGGACCTGGGGGCCGTCCGCCTCGCGCAGCCAGCGGCGCAGCACCGCGTGCACGGCCTCGGCGCCCACCAGCTCCGGGCCCGGCTCCGACAGCGCCGTCGGCCACATCAGGAAGGGGCGGGCCTGCTCCCCGCCCAGCCCGCCGTGCGAGCCGATCTGCTCCTCGAAGGCGTGCACGGCACCGGTCGCCGGGTCGTACGCCGAGTTGACCATGATGTCGGCCACGTGCGGGAAGGAGTCCGTCCGGCGCACGGCCCGCGCCGCGCCCGGGCCGAAGGGGGCCAGCAGCTCCTCGGCCTCCCCCGGTACGTCAAGCCGCGCCACCGCCCCGTCCCGGCCGAGCACCTCCCCGTCCACCAGCAGGAAGCCCACGCCGGGGTGGTTGGCCAGGGTGGGCAGCAGCGCGGGGTGCGCCCGCTCGATCCGCGCCCTCGACGCCCGCCCCGGCACGTCGGGGAAGGAGATCAGCCCGAGGTTGCCCGAGGCCAGCACCACCGGTCCGCGGCCGGGTCCCGGGTGGGCCTCCTCCCCCTCCTCCACGGGCCGGTGCAGGGCCGCCAGCACCGCGGCCCGGGCCTCGGCCCCGCTGCGGGTGCGGCCGGCCCGGCGGGAGACGGGCAGCCCGCAGCCCGCCCGGACCAGGTCCTTCAGGCTGAGCCCGTACCGGCCGAGGAAGGTCTCCCCGGGGCTCTGGCCGTGGTCGGACAGCAGCACGATGCGGTACTCGCGCGGGGCGTGCTCGGCGACCCTGGCGATGAGCGCGAGGCTCCGGTCCAGCCGGGCCAGCACCCGGTCGGCGTCCCGGCTGTGCGGGCCCGAGTGGTGCGCGACCTCGTCGTAGGCCACCAGGTCCGCGTAGACGGCGGCACGGCCCGCGAGCATGTCCCCGATCACCGCGGCGACGACCACGTCCCGCTCGACCACCGTCGCGAAGGCCCGGATCAGCGGGTAGAGCCCGCCCCGCGCCACCCGGGGGCGGTCCCCCCGGATCCGTGAGCGCAGCGACTGGCTGATCTCGCGGCCCACCTCGGTGACGAAGGACAGCGCGGTGCGCACGGCGTTGGCCGGGTCGGAGAAGTACGCGAAGTACCCCGCGCGGGAGCGGTGGGCGCGGCCCCGTCGGGCCGCGACGGACAGCACCAGCGCCAGCTGGTCGGCGCCCCCGCCGAACAGGTTGCCCCGGCTGGCGCCGTCCAGGGAGAGCAGCCCGCCGTCACGCGTGCGCGCGACCGCCCGGCGCTGGAGCTCGGCGGCGCTGGTGGGCCGGTTGCAGACCATCACCTCGCCGGTGTCCTTCTCGTACCAGCGGAAGGCCGGCACGTCGAAGTTGGAGCCGTGCAGGATGCCGAGCTGGCTGGCGCCGGTCTGGCTGGACCAGTCCGTGTGCCAGGGCATGACCCGGTGGCTGCGCTCCAGCCAGCCGGCCGCCGCGGGCATCAGCCCCTCGGCCGCCGCCCGGCGCAGCGCCTCGTACCCGACGCCGTCGAGCTGGAGGAAGACCAGCCCGGAGCTGCCGCCGGTGGGCGCCCCGAACCGGCGGCGGCGCCGGTCCGCGAGCCGGTACAGCCGGCGCCGGTAGGCCTCGTCGTCGCGCACCGCGAGCGCGGTGGAGGTGGCCGAGGCCACGGCGGACATCGCGGCGGCCACGACCACCGCCGTCTCGGGTGCGACCGCCGCGCCCCGCCCGGCGGGGATCAGGCTGAGGGCCATCAGCAGCAGCGAGCCGTTGAGGAAGAAGACGAGCAGCCCGAGCACGAGGGCGGGCACCAGCAGCAGGGCCCGTACCAGGACCGGCCACACCAGCGCGCTCAGCACGCCGAAGGCACCGGCGCCCCAGGCAGCGGTCAGACCCGTCCGGGTGACGCTGGCACCGTCGGCGGACTGCAGGCGGAAGTCCGGCAGGATCCCGGCGAGGGCGAGCATGGTGAGGGTCGACGCCGCCCAGACGAGCACCACGCGTACTAGTGCCCGGCCCGCCGGCCGCCAGCGCAACCGCTCCCGCCACACGCCGCACCCGCCTCGCTCCCCGGCCCGCGTCCGGCCCGCGGTCCCCTCGCCAGCGTCGCACAGGGCGGCGGGAGCGACCGGTCGACATGGGTGGCGCACGGGAGTACGGGCCCGGCGGGCGGGCGGCGGTCAGGTGCCGTCGTAGCCGGCGGTCGGCATGGACAGCCGGCGGTGCACCTCGGCCTTCATGGCGGAGGTGTAGGCCGGTTCGTCCAGCCCGGCCGTCTCCAGCCGTACGCCGCGCCGCTCGCACTCGGCGGTGAACTCCTCGACGGAGCGCAGCGCCCGGGCCAGGACCCGGCGGTTGGGGGCGACGAACAGGTCGACCTGCCCGGCGTCCACGTCGCGCCAGAGCCCGCAGTGGTCGGTCCGCAGTCCGTAGAAGAGCAGCTGCCGGGTGACCACGTATCCGTGCTCGGCGGCCCACCGCTCGCACATGGCGTGCTGGCTGCGGGTGTCCACGGTGAAGGGGTCGGCGTCGAGGTCCTCGAGCGGGGCCAGGCTGGCGATAGCGGCCACGCGCAGCGCATCCATGGCGCCCGACCCTACTCCGATCCGGGCCCGGGGAGGAGGGGGCTGCGGGTTCCGCTTCCGCGCGGACGGGCGGGCGGACGGGCGGGGGAGGTCCTAGGCTCGTCCTGTCGAGGGAAGGGGTGCGGGGGTGCCGGTGGAGATCACCTGGTGGGGTCATGCCACGTGCGCGGTGCGCGACTCGGGGGTGCGGGTGCTGACCGATCCGCTGTTCGCGCGGCGTCTGGCACACCTGCGGCGGCGGCGCGGGGCGGTGCCCCCGCCGGAGGCTGCGGAGGCGGACGTGGTGCTGGTGTCGCACCTGCACGCCGACCATCTGCACCTGCCGTCGCTGGCGCTGCTGGCGCCCGGAACCCGGCTGGTGGTGCCGCGCGGGGCGCGCCGGGCGGTGCCGGGGCTGGCGCGGCTGGCGGGGACCCGGGGACTGGTGGTGACGGAGGTGGTCCCGGGCGAGGAGGTCGGCGTACGGGAGGGCGTGCGGGTGCGGGCGGTGAGCGCCCGGCACGACGGGCGGCGGGTGCCGTTCGGGCCGCGGCGGGCGCCCGCGCTGGGGTACGTGGTCGAGGGTTCGGCGCGGACGTACTTCGCCGGGGACACCGGGCTGTTCGCCGCGATGGCCGAGGAGGTCGGTCCGGTGGACGTGGCGCTGCTGCCGGTCGGCGGCTGGGGCCCGTACCTGGGTCCGGGGCACCTGGACGCGGAGCGCGCGGCGAGGGCCGTGGCGGAGCTGGCTCCGGCGGCGGCGGTGCCGGTGCACTACGGGACGTACTGGCCGATCGGCATGGACGCGGTGCGGCCGCACGAGTTCCACGCGCCGGGCGGGGAGTTCGCCCGGCGGGCGGGGGTGCTCGCGCCGAAGGTGGCCGTGCGGGTCCTCGCGCACGGGGAGCGGGTGCGGCTGCCGTGACGCCGTGGCGGGTGGCGGCGGACGTGGTGGGGCGGGTGCCGCCGGAGACGACCCAGCAGGCGGTCGGATACCCGGCGTTGTTCGTGCTGGTGGCGCTTGGGGCGCTGGTGCCGGTGATCCCGACGGGGGCGCTGGTGAGTTCGGCGGTGGTGGTGGCGTTCCATCAGCGGTCGCTCTCCTTCGGCGTGTTGCTCGTCGTCGTGGTGGCCGCGCTGGCCGCCTTCGCGGGCGACGTCGCGCTGTACTGGCTGGGGTCGCGCGGGGTGCGTTCGCGGGGCGGCTCGCGGTGGCTGGAGTCCCTGCGGGGGCGGACCGCGCCGGAGCGGCTGGAGCGTGCGCGGCTGAAGCTGGACGAGCACGGGGTGCTGGTGCTGGTGCTGTCGCGGCTGGTGCCGGCGGGCCGGATCCCGGTGATGCTGGCCTGCCTGCTGGGCGGGCTGCCGCTGCACCGGTTCGCCCGGGGTGACGCGCCCGCCTGCCTGGCGTGGGCCGCGACGTACGGGCTGATCGGGATCCTGGGCGGCTCGCTCTTCTCCGAGCCGTGGAAGGGCGTGGTGCTGGCGGTGGCCCTGACGGTGCTGATCGGCGTGGCTCCGGGGGTGTGGCGGCGGCTGCGGCGGGGCAGGGTCGGGCCGTGAACTCCACCTCCTGGGACACCGTCCGCGCCCTCGCAGACCGCTTCGAGGTGGCCGCGGCCGCTCGCGGGGTGCATCCTCCGCAGAGCCACCTCCTCCAAGTGCTCAAGATCGGGGAGGAGTTCGGCGAGGCCGCGCAGGCGGTGATCGGCGCCACGGGGAGCAACCCGCGCAAGGGGTACTCGCACAGCTGGGACGACGTGCACGACGAGGTGTGCGACGTCATCATCACCGGCATGGTGGCGCTGGCGCGGATGCGGCCCGACGCGGCGGCCTACTTCGGGGACCAGCTGGCCCTGAAGGCGGCCCGTTTCCTGCCCGAGCGCGCCCCCTGAGCCCGCCGGGCCGGCGGCCGCCGGCCCCGTGTTGCCGTTTCCGGGACGGTCGGATGGAATGCCCGCATGGATGCGCGCCCGGATGCCCACACGCACGCCCCCACGCCCGCCCGCCCGGACGGACCGCCGTCCCACCGCGCCGTCCTCGACGAGGTCGGCCCCCGGCTCAGGCGGCTGCGGGACCGGCACGGGCTGACCCTGGCGGCGCTGTCGGAGGAGACCGGCATCTCCAAGAGCACCCTGTCCCGGCTGGAGTCGGGGCAGCGCCGGCCCAGCCTGGAGCTGCTGCTGCCGCTCGCCCGTGCCTACCGGGTGGCCCTGGACGACCTGGTCGGGGCGCCTCCGGTGGGCGACCCCCGGGTACGGATGACGCCCCGCGCGATGCGGGACGGCGGTACGGCGGTGGCGCTGACCCAGGGCCTGGGCCCGCTCCAGGCGTACAAGATGGTCATCCCGGACCGGGGTACCGAGCCGGACCTGCGCACGCACGAGGGCTACGAGTGGCTGTACGTCCTGAACGGCCGCCTGCGTCTGGTCCTGGCCGGGCACGACCTGGTCCTGGGCCCGGGCGAGGCCGCCGAGTGGGACACCCGGACCCCGCACTGGTTCGGCAGCGCCGACGGGCGGCCCGTGGAGATCCTCAGCCTGTTCGGCCAGCAGGGCGAGCGCATGCACGTGGTGGCGAAGCCGAAGCCGAAGCCGAAGCCGAAGCCGAAGCCGAAGCCGGCCGCCTAGAGCGTCCGGGAGGCGCCGATCGGGAGGTCCCAGAGGTCCTCGCGGGGCAGGCCCGCGCGGGTCCAGGCGGCGCGGGTGCGGTGCAGGGGCTCCGTGACGGGCTCCGCCGACAGGACGAAGGTGGCCCAGTGCATCGGGGCCATCCTGCGGGCCCCGAGGTCCAGGCAGGCCCGCACCGCCTCCTCCGGGTCGGCGTGCACGTCGCGCAGCCACCAGCGCGGGGCGTAGGCGCCGATCGGCAGGAGCGCGAGGTCGATGCCGGGGTGGCGGCGGCCGATCTCGCCGAACCAGTGGCCGTAGCCGGTGTCCCCCGCGAAGTACACCGTGCGCCCGGCGGCCGTGTCGGTGAGCACCCAGCCGCCCCACAGGGTGCGGCAGGTGTCCAGCAGGGAGCGCTTGGACCAGTGGTGCGCCGGGACGAACTCGAATCGGACGCCGCCCAGTTCGGCGTACTCCCACCAGTCGAGCTCCGTCACGCTCGTGAAGCCCCGGCGGCGGCACCACCGGGCGAGTCCGGCCGGGACGAAGAGCGCGGTGTCGCGGGGCAGCCGCCGCAGGGTGGGGGCGTCGAGGTGGTCGTAGTGGTTGTGGCTGATCACCACGGCGTCCACGGGCGGCAGTTCCTCCCACGGCACCCCGACGGGTGTCATCCGCGCCGGGGTCCCCAGGATCCGCCGCGACCAGACCGGGTCCGTGAGCACCGTCAGGCCGCCGGTCCGCAGCACCCAGCTGGCGTGCCCGGCCCAGGTCACGGACAGCGTGCCCGGCGGCGCCGCCGGCAGCGGCGCGGGCTCGTACGGCAGGTCGGGGATACCGCTCAGCCCCTCCGCGCCGGGCCGGAACGCGCCCTCCCGGGCCAGCCGGGCGAAGGCGCGCAGCCCGGGCAGCGGGGTGGTGAGCCGGTCCGCGAACGAGCGCGGCCAGAGCCGGTGTTCGCCGAGCGGGCGGGGTGCGGACGGGGCGGCCGGCGGGCTGGGCGGGGTGCCGGAGGGCGCGGCGGGGGCCGGAGGGCGCCGGGGCGGGTGGTCCGGCAGCGCGGGGGCGGCGTCGCCGGGGCCGCCGGCCGGCGGGGCGGTCGTCACGGGGGCGTCCGGCTGGTCCCTCATCGCGAAGTCTCCGTTCGGCGGCGGCCGGCTGGCACGGGCCGCACGTCAGTCGGCCAGTCCGGCGAGCACCGACCCGAGCCGGTCGAGCGCGCCCCGGACCTGTGGCAGCGTCAGCGGATCGCGGGCGCCCAGCGCGGCGAGCCGCTCCTGCGGGGCGGCCCCCAGCAGCGGCCCGGTCGACAGCCGTACGCGCAGGGCGCCCAGTTCGTCGGCGAAGCGCTGCCCGCCGGGTGTCGGCGTGCCCAGCCGGGCGCCGAGCCAGTCCTCCAGTTCCATGGCGTCCCCCACGCCGTGCCGGGCGAGACCCGCACGCAGCGGGGTGAGGTCGGCGTACAGGTGCCGGCCGGCCTGCGGGGGGCGGGCGAGGGCGCCCGCGGCCAGCAGCTCCCGGTGCGCGGCGGCGGCCACCGCGCCGTGCAGGGCGGCCGCCGCGTAGGCCCGCCCGGCGACGGCGTCGGTTTCGTCGAGGGCGTGTGCGGCGGCCACCGCCACGGGGCCCGCCACCAGGGCGCCGGTGGCGGTGAGGACGTCGAGGGTGCGGGCCCTCAGCCAGGTGCCGCTCGGAGTGCCGGGGAAGCGGACCACGGCGGCCGGCCAGCCGGCCGGGAGCAGCGCTCCGGCGAGGTCCACGAGTACGGCCGCCCGGTCCGGGAGCATCTCGGCGGGGCTCAGTACGAGCGTGTCGTGCGGCCGGTGCACGGTGTCGCGCCAGCTCTCGTCACTGACGACGAACAGTCCGGCGGCCTCGGCCGCCTCGCAGGCCTCGCGCAGCATCTCCGGCGGCGGCACGCTCGCGGTCGGGTCGTCGGCCACCGAGAGCAGCAGGACCTGCGGGTCGCCGCCCTCGGCGCGGACCCGCCGTACGGTCTCCAGCAGGGCGTAGGGGTCGGGGACGCCGCCGCATTCCGCCGGGGTGGGCACGTGGTAGGCCCGCCGTCCCAGCAGCCGGACCTGCGGGGTCCACCAGGCGGGACAGGGCCTGGGCAGCAGCACGTCGCCGCCGTACGCGCCGAGCAGCGCCAGCAGCAGGGCGGGCGCGCCGGGGCCGGCGGCCACGTTCTCGGGGGCGGTGGGGAGGCCGCGCCGGGCCCAGTGGCGGCAGGCGGCCTCGCGCAGGGGCTGCCCGCCGCCGGGGGGTTCCGGAGCTGGCCGGTCCGCGGCGGCGGCGAGTACGGAGGTCAGCTCGGGCAGGACCGGGAGTCCCGGCTCGGGGGCGGGCGGACCGTACCGGACGGGGCCGCGCCCCTCCGGGGCCGGGCGGTGCCAGAGCCCGGCGAGCCCTTCCGTCATGCCCTCGGCCATCCCCGACACGTGCCCGCCTTCCGTCTCCGCCACCGATCGACCTGACCTTTATACGATTATTTACACCGATACGCCCGTCAACCGTGTCGTCTTGACCGCTGCGTCCCCGTCGGCCTTGCGCCGCTCAGCCCTTCCTGCCCAGGAGGGCGAGCAGCCGGGTCTGCGCGTCGGCGCCGGGCGGAACCTCCAGCGGCTCCGCGTACATCCCGCTGGCGGCGAGGCCGTCCGCGTACGGCATGACCTCCTTGATGGAGAACTCGACCAGGTCGTCGGGCAGCCGGTCGTCGGCTCCGATGGCCCGCGAGAGGTCCCAGGCGTGCGCGACGCAGTCCGCCGTCAGTTCCGAGCAGTACGCCGACACGCGCGTGGGCCCGTACGAGAGCGTGACCGTCCGCTCCAGCGCACCGGGCGCGGCGAAGGCGGCGTGCCCGGCGGCCGCCGCCCGCTCCCAGGCGGCCGGCGGGTCCTCGCCCAGCAGGTCGCCGGAGAGCTCTTCGGCGACCTGCGCCACCGTGCGCCCTTCGGTGACCAGCGGCGGGATCCAGAGCTGCTCCCCGGTGACGTGGTTGACCAGGTCCCGCACGGTCCACTCGGTGCAGGGGGTGGCCGCGCCCCACTGGGAGGCCGTGACCGCCCGTACCCGCTCACCGAAGAGCCTCAGCGCCGCGGCGTGCCATTCCGGCAACGTCTTCGGCATCGGTCTCACCGTCCTTCACCTCGGGGTGCGCCGCCCCCGGGGCCCACTGTCCTCGCCCCACCTCTGCCCTGCCACCGACCCGGCCAATCCCCTTGTGCCACAGTGATGGTGTCCACATGTCAAAACGGATATCTCAAAGTACGGGCCGGTCCCCTACGGTGATCACCACGCCCCAGCGATCCGCCACGACGACGAGGAGTGAGCCATGAGCACCGCCGCCCACGGCAGGCACGGAGCCCGCGAACCCCGCGAGACGGCCGTGTACACCCACGGCCACCACGAGTCGGTCCTGCGTTCGCACCGCTGGCGCACCGCCGCCAACTCGGCCGCGTACCTGATCGGCGAACTGCGGCCGGGCATGCGCGTGCTGGACGTGGGCTGCGGTCCGGGCACCATCACGGCGGACCTGGCGGAGCTGGTCGCGCCGGGCGGTCACGTCACCGCGGTCGACGCGGCGGCCGGCGTACTGGACGGGGCGAGCGCCCACGCGGCGGAGCGGGGGCTGTCCGGGTCGGTCGACTTCGCCACGGCGGACGTGCACGCGCTGGAGTTCCCCGACGACTCCTTCGACGTGGTCCACGCGCACCAGGTGCTCCAGCACGTCGGCGACCCGGTGCGGGCCCTGCGCGAGATGCGCCGGGTGTGCCGGCCGGGCGGGATCGTGGCGGTGCGGGACGCCGACTACGCGGCGATGGCCTGGTACCCGGCGACCCCCGGCCTGGAGGAGTGGCTGGACCTGTACCGGCGGGTCGCCCGGGCCAACGGCGGCGAACCGGACGCCGGGCGCAGGCTGTTGTCCTGGGCGCGGGCGGCCGGGTTCACCGACGTACGGGCGTCGGCGACGGCCTGGTGCTACGCGACGCCGGAGGAGGCCGCCTGGTGGTCCGCCCTGTGGGCGGACCGCACCACCGCCTCCTCCTACGCGGCCGCCGCCACGGACGGCGGCCACGCCACTCCGGAGGGCCTGGCCGCCGCCGCCGGAGCCTGGCACGCCTGGGGCGCGGCCCCGGACGCGTGGTTCTCGGTCCTGCACGGCGAACTGCTGTGCCGGGCCTGACCGTCTGACCGCCCCGGCCGCCCCGGCCGTCCCAACCGTCCCCACCGCATCGGCCACCCCGGCCGCCCGGCCCGTCATTCTCGCGGCGGGCGCATCCGGAAGTCGTACTCCGGCGGCAGCGGCCGGTCCGTCAGGGCGGCCCACACCTCGGACAGGGTCTCCTCGCCCTCCCGCAGGTCGGCGATCTCGAAGCCCTCCTCGAAGACGCGCCGGGCCGCGCCCACATGGCCCTCGGCCGCCAGCAGCCGGGCGGCGAGCAGCCGGAAGCGGCCCTGCTCGCGCAGCGACGGGCGCAGCCGGTCCCAGACGGCCCGCGCCGCCGCGAGGCGGCCGGCGGCGAGCAGGGCGGTCATGGCCTCCCGGCCCAGCGCGGCCTCGGCGGCCGTCCAGGCCCCACCGCCCCGGCTCTCCCCCGCCAGCCCCTCGAAGGCCGCCGCGTAGCGGTCGGCGGCCCGCTCCGCGTTCCCGGCCAGGGCGTCGGCCGCCGCCAGGCAGCGCAGCAGCGGCCAGCGCGAGGGCGCCTGCGCCAGCCCGCGCTCCCAGCTGCGTACCGCCTGGGCGACGTCGCCGGCGTGCCACTGGGCCACCCCGACGTGGTACTCGGTCAGCGGGTCCGCCGGGGCGGTCTCCAGCATGTCGCGCCAGTGCGGGGCCACGAGGCCGGGGCCGGGCGGGGCGGCCGCGCGGGGCGCCGGGAGGACGCCGGTGCGCCACAGCTCCAGCCAGGGCTGCTGGTCCTCCTCCAGGGTGGACTCCGGGAAGGGGGTGCCGGGCAGGTCGAAGCCCCCGCAGAGCACCTCCAGCGCGCCCCAGCCCGAGCCGTCCGCCAGCCGCTCCCCCGGTTCGGTGTCGGCCTGCCCGCGCCACGCCTTGTACGCCGCGTCCAGGGCCCCGGCCGGCAGGGCGGTGTCGAGCGCCGCGGACGCCGCCCCGCGCGCCGCCGTCCAGTCGGCGCCGTGCACCGCCGAGGGCTCCGCCGACAGCGGCCCGTACGCCTCCAGCCAGCTGACCTCCGCGCCGGCCTCCAGCCGTACGTGCTCCAGCTGGGTCCGTGCCAGCCCGGCCTGGATCTCGGCGTAGCCGCCCGTGCCGGGCTCCGTCAGCCATTCCTGCCAGCGCCGGCCGCCCGGTCCCGCACCCCACACGAACAGCTTGCGGCCGCGCAGCCGCCCGGTGGAGGCCTGCACCAGGCCGTGCCCGTCGGCGTCGAGGGAGGCGATCCAGGGGCGGTCCGCGTCCTCGGCCAGGACCTCGTAGAAGAAGTCGGCGGGGTAGGTGCTGTTCAGCGGGTACGTACGGTCGGCGTCCTGCCAGTGCGGCACGGGGACGCGGCGCAGCGTGCGCTCGTAGCCGAAGTGCCAGGCCTCTTCGGCGGGGGCCAGGACGCGGGTGCCGGCGTCCTCGGGGACGGCGATGTTGGACCACCAGTAGAGGGGGGCGGGCCGTTCGTGCGGATTGCGCACGCGGACGCCCACGTACAGGAAGTCCGAGTCCGCCGGCAGCCACAGGTCCACCTGGAAGGGCAGGTCGCGCAGCCGCTCCCACTCCCACAGCCGCACCATCACGCCCCCGTCGGGCGCCGGTACGAGCGCGGCGTGCAGCGGGGCGCAGGACAGTGCGGTGTGTCCGGTGGCGCCGATGTTCCATTCGACGCCGCCGGAGTACCAGGCTCCGTTGAGCGCGAAGTGGGCCGGCTGGAACACCGGGTTGCGGTAGAGGAGTTCGCGCCCGGTGGGGAGGTGGACGAGGGAGTGGATCCGGCCGCCGAGGCCGGGCAGGACGGTCACCCGCAGCCGCCCGTTCTCGATGACGACCGCCTCGAACTCCCGCTCCTCGCGCCGCCGTCCGTATCCGTCGCGGAGCCGGACGGGCAGCAGGGAGCGCAGCGGTTCGTAACCGATCTGCCGCGCCATGTCGCGCGGCAGGCCGTGGCGCGAACGCTCGTCCAGTTCGTGCACCCCGTCGGGGGCGCGCAGCGCGGGGAGCGGGTTGTCGGGGCCCAAGGGGGCGGCGGGGAGGGTCAGCTGGGCACGTCGGACTGTGGTGGCCATGGGGGAATGGAACACTCGGGTGCGGCCCCGTGCACAGGGGTTCCGCACATCACCACCGGTCAGGATTACGCAAAGGCCGCGCGGCCGGGTACCCGGGGAGGGCGGAGCCCGCCCGGAGCGGGAACGGGCCCGAGGGCGGGCGGGGGCGGGCGGCCCGGCGGATCGCGGGCGCGGCGCAGCCCCACCCCGCCGGCTCAGCCCTCACCCCGCCGGCTCAGCCCTCACCCCGCCGGCGCGACCGCGACCCCTCCGGCGGCGCCCTCACCCCGGCGGCGCCGTCAGGGCCCAGCGTTCGTGGTCGCGCCAGGCGCCGTCGACGTACAGGAACTCCGGGGAGAGGCCCTCCAGGCGGAAGCCCCGGCCCCGGACCAGGGCGATGGACGCGTCGTTGCCCGGCTGGATGTTCGCCTCCAGGCGGTGCAGGCCGAGACCCGCCCCCGGCTCGGCGAAGGCGTGCGCCAGCAGCAGGTCGAAGCCCTCGCCGAACAGTCCGCGCCCCGCGGCGTGCGCGAAGGCCCCGTAGCCGAGCGCCCCGCACTGGAAGGCGCCGCGGACGATGTTGTTGACGTTGACGAAGCCGGCGGCGGCCCCGGTGGCGAGCTCGCAGACGAGGAACCCGGCCCGGCTCCCGTCGCCGCCGGTCAGCCGGGCCGCGTAGGGACCGTACTCCTCGGGGGTCTGCGGCGGGAACAGCCAGGGCCGGTGCAGAGCGCGGCTCTCCCGGACACGGGCCGTGAACTCGGGGCCGTCGGCGGGCGACAGGGGCCGCAGGCCGACCCGCCGGCCCGTGCGGACGTACTCGGTGGAATAAGGCATCGCCCCAGGCTAAGCACTGTGACAGCATCCCGGAGTGACGATCATCCCGAGCACCGGCGGGCTGCTGCGCGCGGCCGCCCGCAACAACGCCGAGTGGTGCGCGGCCGTTTCCCGCACCGGCCACTTCCGCGACTCCCACTGGTGCAGCCCGAGGCGTACCCCGCCGCTGTACCCCGACGCAGTCACCCTCGCCCCGGACGCCACGGCCGCCGATGTGGCCGCCGGGATCGACACGGCTGCCCCCGGCTGCTCGGTGAAGGACAGCTTCGCCGCGCTCGACCTGGCCCCGGCCGGCTTCGAGGTGCTGTTCGAGGCGCAGTGGATCCACCGCCCGGCGGGGGCCGCCGTTCCCGAGGCGGCGCGGGCCGGCCGGCTGGAGTGGGACGAGGTGGCGAGCCCCGCGGAGCTGGCGGCCTGGGAGACCGCCTGGGACGGCGAGGGGAGCACGGGCCTCTTCCACGAAGGGCTGCTGCGGGAGGGGATCGTCTTCCTCGCGGGCCGTGACGGGGCCCGGATCATCGCCGGGGCCGTCGTCAGCACCGGCGGCGGGGTCGTCGGCGTCTCCAACGTGTTCGCCCACGACGACGCGGACGCCGACGCCGTCCGGGCGGCCGCCCTCGACGCGGCCGGCCGCCACTGGCCGGAGCTGCCGGTCGTGGGCTACGAACACGGCGAGGACCTCGACACGGCCGTACGCGCCGGGTTCGCCCCGCTCGGCCCGCTGCGGGTGTGGCTGCACACCGCATAGGCGTATCCGTTCGCCTCTCGTATACGCTTCCGGGCGATGACGTACCAACAGGCCGACGGTACCTGGGACTCGACGCTGTCTGCCCGGGAGTTCGCCGCCGTCGCCGGCGTCGGGTTCGAGCCGGTCGGGCAGGTGATGGGCACGGCCGTCTTCCACCTGGGCGACACCGGTGCCTGGGGATGCCCCGGCGCGTGGACGGCCACCAGCGGCCCCTCGGCGCCGTCCTCGCCCGGGAGCCCCTCCCTGGCGCCGTTGACGAGGGCCGTCTACGCGGCGCGCAGGCTGGCGCTGAGCCGCGCGGTGGCCGAATGCCGCGCGCTGGGCGGCGACGGAATCGTCGCGGTACGGCTGACGTCACACGAACACCCGCGCGAGGCGACGGAGTTCACCGTCATCGGCACCGCCGTCCGGGCGCGCTCCGGCGTCCGCCCGCGGCAGCCCTTCACCTCGCACCTCGGCGGACAGGACTTCGCCCGGCTGCTGCACGGCGGCTGGGTCCCCACCGGCCTCGCGTTCGGCGTCTCGCTCGCGATCCGGCACGACGACTGGCGCGCCTTGGCCGGCCGCCGGTTCGCGGGCAACCAGGAGGTCGACGGCTACACCCGGCTGATCGACCACGTCCGCCAGGACGCCCGTGCCCGCCTCGCCCTCGACGCCCGCAAGCACGGCGGCGGCGACGGGGTCGTCGTGGACGAAGCCGGCCTCCGGCTGCGGAAGACCGAGTGCCCCGGCGCCGAGGGCGGGAGCGCGCGGGACGTCATCGCGGAAGCCGTCTTCGTCGGCACTTCCCTCACCCGGTTCGGGCGGTCCCGGCGGCCCGCCGCGGCTGGGCCGCTGACCCTCATGAGACTGGAGCGCGAGCACTGACATGACCGGGCAGAACACCACCGGGCGAACGGACCGGATACCGGACGGGCGAGACCTGTCCGAGGAGGCGATGCGGCGCCTGGCGCAGCTCCGGCCGGACGACGACAGCGGCCCCATGTTCACCTCGGACCTGACGGTGAACGAGTTCCTGCTGGTGCGCGAGGCCGGCTTCCGCCCCCTCGGCCTGGTCCTCGGCTGCTCCGTCTACCACGTCGGCTTCCAGGTCGGCCGCTGGTCGAAGAACCAGGAGCTGACCAAGCTGTCCCAGGCCATGTACGACGCCCGCGAACTCGCGATGAGCCGGATGGAGGCCGAGGCGAGCGCGCTGGGGGCGGACGGGATCGTCGGCGTCCGACTGGACATCGAGTTCAAGGAATTCGGTTCGGACCTCGCCGAGTTCATCGCGGTGGGCACGGCCGTCAAGGCGGCGGGCGCCGACCCGGGGCCGGCCGGGACCTGGCTCAACAACAAGGGCAAGCCGTTCACCTCGGACCTCTCCGGCCAGGAATTCTGGACGCTGGTCCGCGCCGGGTACGCCCCGCTGGACCTGGTCATGGGTTCCTGCGTCTACCACGTGGCGCACCAGGGCTTCGTGCAGGCGCTGGGCACCACGGGCCGCAACGTCGAGATCGAGCCGTTCACCCAGGCCCTCTACGAGGCCCGCGAGCTGGCGATGAGCCGGATGCGGGCGGAGGGGAAGGCGCTGGGGGCCGAGGGGATCGTGGCGGTGCGGCTCAAGCAGCACTCGCACGGCTGGGGGTCGCACACCACCGAGTTCTTCGCCGTCGGGACGGCGGTGCGGCCGCTGCGCGAGGACCACGTCATCGACCGGCCGACCATGGTGCTGGGCCTCGATGACTGACGGGAAGGGAACGGCCCCGGTGGACGTGGAACTGCTGGCCGCGGCGCTGCGCCGGGACAGCGCCGACCTGGAACTCTATGCCGGTGTGCTGTCGGCGGGCCTCGCCGACTCGCTGCCGCCCGGCGCCGTCCGGGTCAGCCGCAGGCGTTCCGTGGCGCGGCTGCTGGCGGGGCGGGAGGGGCCGGTCGAGGGACTGGACGTCGTGCTCGGGGAGCAGCGGCTCTCCCTGCGCACGGACCGGGGCCGGACCGTCGGCGAGGTCTGCCACGAGGTGCGGGGGATCGTTCTCTCGCGGCGCCGGGTGGCCCTGGACGAGTGGATCGGCGCCCTGGCCGGGGCGCTGGCGGACGCCGCGGCCTCGAACGCCCGCGCCCGGGAGGCCCTCGAACGGTTCCTGACCTAGCCGTTCCCGGGCCCTCACTCCGTACGCAGCTCCAGCCGCGGCACGTCATCGCGCTCGATGCCGAAGACCTGGGCGTACAGCGACAGCTCCGCCTCCAGGGCCCGCACCATCGTGTCCGCGCGGCGGAAGCCGTGGCCCTCGCCCTCGAAGGTGAGGTACGCGTGCGGGACCGCCGGCTCGCGGCCGCGCAGGGCGGCCAGCAGGCGTTCGGCCTGCGCGGGCGGGCAGACGGGGTCGTCCAGCCCCTGGAGCAGGACGAAGGGGGCGGCGATGCGGTCGACGCGGGCCACCGGGGAGCGTTCCCGGCAGCGCACCGCCAGGGTGCCCGGCGGTCCCGCCAGGCCGTCGGTGTAGTGGGACTCCAGGTCGTGGGTCTCGGCGGCGAAGCCCCGCAGGTCGAGCACCGGGTAGCTGACCGCCGCGCAGGCGTACAGGTCGGTGGCGGCCAGGGAGGCCGCCGCCGTCCAGCCGCCCGCGCTGCCGCCGCGGATCGCGAGCCGGGCGGGATCGGCGGTGCCCTCGGCGGCCAGTGCCCGCGCCACGGCCGCGCAGTCCTCCACGTCCACCACGCCCCACTGTTCGCGCAGCCGCTCGCGGTAGGCACGGCCGTAGCCGGTGGATCCGCCGTAGTTGACCTCGACGACGCCGATCCCGCGCGAGGTGAAGTAGGCGATCCGCAGGTCGAGTACGGGCGGCACGTGGTCGGTGGGGCCGCCGTGCGCCCACACCACGTACGGGGGCAGCTCGTCGGCGGGCGGCCGCAGGAAGGGGTGGTGCGGCGGGTAGACGTGGGCGTGGATCTCCCGGCCGACGAGGCCGGGGAAGGTGCGGCTCTGCGGCTCCGGGTAGTACGCCGGGTCCACCGGGTCGGCCGCGCGGGCTCCGACGACCCGGGCGTGGCCGGTGGCGGTGTCCAGCTCGACGACCTCGTAGGCGCTGCGCGGGCTGGCGGCGACCCCGTAGACGCGGGTGCCGCTGACGGCCAGCGCCGGCTGCCAGGCCGTCCAGGGACCGGCCGCGTCGACCAGGTCGCCGGTGCCGGGGTCGAGGACGCCGAGCACCGGGGCGCCCAGGCCGTGCAGCACGGCCACCGGCCCTTCGGGCAGCGGGGCCAGCCAGCTGAGCCCCGGCTTCCACAGCGGGCCGCCGAACTCCTCCTCGCGGGGGCACAGGTTGACCGCCTCCCCGCTGTCGGGGTCCACCCGGTACGGGTTCCACCAGCCGCTGCGGTCGCTCACCGCGAGCAGGGTCCCGTCGGCCGCCCACGCCACCTGGGCCACGGCCTCGGCCGGCCCGCCCAGCACGGTGCGGGGCGCGCCGAGCGTTCCGTCGGGGCGTACCCCGGCCAGCTGGAGCTCCGTGCCGTCCCAGGGCATCCGGGGGTGGTCCCACACCAGCCAGGCCGCGCTGCGCCCGTCGGGGGAGAGCTTCGGCCCGGTGCGGAAGCGGTGCCGGTCGTCGGTGAGCTCCCGCACGGCGGCCCGGTCCCCGGCGGCGGAGCCGTCCAGCGGGACGGCGGCCGCCACCCGCCGTACGTCGGTGGGGGCGGGGCCGGTGAACTCCTCCAGCACGCACCAGACCTCGCCCCCGCGCAGCACCGGGTCGGCCCAGCGCAGCCCGCCGCCGACCGCCGAGACCGGGGTGAGCGGGCGCGGCCGGGGGGTGCCGGGCGCGTCGGGTTCGTACGCGTACAGCCGCTGGTCGGCGTGGTGGACGAACACCACCAGCGGGCCGCCGTCGGCGCGTTCGGTGCCCGCCCAGGGCAGGCCTCCGTACTCGGTGAGGCGGCTGCGCACGTTCCACGGCGCGGGCAGCACCGACCGGGGGGCGACGCCGTCGGCGGGCCGGCGCACCAGGGTGCGGCGGCCGCCCTCAGCGGGGCGGGGCTCGGTCCACCACACCTCGGCCCCGACGGTGCCCACGTACTCGGGCCGGCCGTCGTGCGCGGCGGCGTGCGCGGCGGCGATCGGGGAGGGCCAGCTGCCGTAGGGGCCCGCGACGGCGGCCGCCGCCCTGGGCCCCATCACAAGGCCCGCAATGCACGGTCGAGGACGCGGACCCCGAAGTGCAGGGCGTCGACGGGGACCCGTTCGTCCACGCCGTGGAAGAGGGACCAGTAGTCGAAGCCCGGCGGCAGCTTGAGCGGGGAGTAGCCGTAGCCGGTGATGCCGAGCCGGGAGAACTGCTTGGCGTCGGTGCCGCCGGCCATGCAGAAGGGGACCACGTGCCCGTCGGGGTCGAAGTGTTCGACGGACTCGCGCAGGACCGCGTACGTCCGCCCGTCCACCGGGGCTTGGAGGGCCACCTCCCGGTGCTCGAACTCCCAGTGCACGCCGGGGCCGGTGAGCTCGTCGAGGGTGGCGGTGAACTCCGCCTCGCCGCCGGGCACCGTGCGTCCGTCGACGTGGGCGGTGGCATGGCCCGGGATGACGTTGATCTTGTAACCGGCGCTGAACATCGTGGGGTTGGAGCTGTTGCGGAGGGTCGGCGCGACGAGGGCGGCGGCCGGGCCGAGCTTGCCGAGGAGGTCGTCGAGGTCGGTGCCCGGGGCGCGCGGGTCGACGGTCAGGCCCTGGAGGGCGGCGAGTTCGGTGATGCAGGCGGTGACGGTGTCGGTGAGGCGGACCGGCCAGTCGTGGGCGCCGATGCGGGCCACGGCGGCGGCGAGCCGGCTGACGGCGTTGTCCCGGTTGGGCTTGGAGCCGTGTCCGGCGGTGCCGTGGGTAGTCAGCTTGAGCCAGGCGGTGCCGCGTTCGCCGGCGGCGATCGGGTAGAGGGCCTGGCCGGGCCGGGGGTGCACGGTGAAGGCCCCGGACTCGCTGAGGCCCTCCGTACAGCCTTCGAAGAGGTGCGGGTGCTCGTCGGCGAGGTAGCCGGATCCGTCGACCGCGCTGTCCTCCTCGTCGGCGGTGTAGGCGATGACGATGTCCCGGCGCGGCCTCACGCCCCGGCGCGCCCAGGCGCGTACGACGGCCAGCACCATCGCGTCCATGTTCTTCATGTCGACGGCCCCGCGGCCCCAGACCACCCCGTCGCGGACCTCGCCGGAGAAGGGGTCGACGCTCCAGTCGGCGGCCTCGGCGGGGACCACGTCCAGGTGTCCGTGGACGAGGAGGGCGGGCGCGGAGGGGTCGGTGCCCTCGATCCGGGCCACCACGTTGGTGCGGCCCGGGGTGCGCTCCAGCAGTACGGGTTCCAGTCCGGCCCCGGCGAGGCGCTCGGCGGCGTACTCGGCGGCGGGCCGCTCGCGGCAGTCGCCGCCGCCGCGGTTGCTGGTGTCGATCCGGATCAGGCCGGAGGTGAACTCGACCACCTCGTCGAGGGCGGCGGCGTCGAGGCCGCCGCGGGGGCCGCCGTCCCGCGGTGCCGTTCCTCCGTGTTCCGTGTGGGCGACCTCCCGAGGGGCGCCTTCCACCCGCTGCATGTCAGCCATACTGCTCCTCCACGGCCGCCGAGACGACCGTCGTGACCGCTTTGAAGGTCCGGATCCCCTCGTACATCGTCGCGCTGGTGTACGCGACCCTGCGCTCCGCGGAGCGCTCGACGCCCGGGACGACGGTCGCGGCCATCGACAGGTGTTCGGCGTCGAACTCGACCTCCATCGCGAAGGGGCCGCCGCGCACCGGCTCGTGCCGGACCGCGAGCTTGACCGCCTCGGTGGCGGCGGCGCGGATGTCCGCGGCGGTGCGGGCCGGGGTGCGGCAGACGGCCGCGTAGCGCGAGACGTGGTCCTTGACGGCGACGGTACGGGCGTCCGGGGCGTACCCGGCGGCGTCGGCGCAGGTGAGGTCGTCCCCGGTGACCAGGATGACGGGGACCCCGTACTCGGCGACGACATGGGCGTTGAGCACGCCCTCGCTGGCGCGCAGGCCGTTCAGCCAGACGCCGGTGATGGAGTTGGCGAGGTAGGTGTGGGCGAGGACCCCTTCGCTGCCGGCGCCGGTGTGGTAGCCGACGAAGGCGATGCCGTCGACGTCGCCGTGCTGGACCCCCTCGACCATGGAGAGGGACTTGTGGCGGCCGGTGATCATCTCGGCGCGGGCGTCGAGTTTCTCCAGGAGGAGGTTGCGCATGGTCCAGTGGGCCTCGTTCACGAGGACCCGGTCGGCGCCGCCGTCGTAGAAGCCGAGTACGGCGGCGTTGACGTCGGAGGTGAACATTCCCCGGCAGCGCTCCCATTGGGGGGTCCCGGGCAGCACGTCGGCGGGCCAGGTGACGCCCGTGGCGCCTTCCATGTCGGCGGAGACGAGGATCTTCAACGGGCCCCCCGGTGGGTCGGGTCGCGGAGCCCCACCCTAGCCCTCCGGCGCCCCGCGGGCCCTGGGCCACGCCCGGGCCGGGCGCGGGCGCGCGCCGGTTCGGGGGCGGCTCGCGGCGGGCGGGAATTCCACCCGAACCGGTGAGCCGTCCCCGGGGGTTGTGCCGTCGTCGGCCCCGGCCTGAGCCGGGACCCGCCGGTCAGCCCTTGACTTCCTTGGCCAGGTTCTCGAGCACGGTGTCGTAGATGCGGCCGAGGCCCTTGGGGGCGAAGGTGCGCTCGAAGAAGCCGCCGATGCCGCCGGCGCCGTTCCACACGGTGCTGACCACGGCCCGGGAGCGGCCCTCGCCGGCGGGGGTGACGGTCCAGGTGGTGACCATGGAGGAGTTGCGGTCCTTCTCCACGAGCTGGCCGTCGGTGGGCTCGGTGACCTCGAGCAGGCAGTCCCGGACGCGCTTGCTGGTGGCCTGGAGCTTCCAGTGGACGAGGGTGCCCTCGCCGTCGCCGCCCTCGCGCACCTCGTACTCGCTGAAGTGCTCGGGGAGCAGCTTGGCCCGGGTGCCGGTGTAGTCGGCCAGCGCGTCGAACACGGTGTCCGCGTCGGCCTTGATGATGCGCTCCGTGGTGGCCTCGACCTGCGCCATACCTGTTCCTCCAGCAGTTGGGATCGTGCGTCGCGGCAAGCCAACCACCTCCGGGGCGGCCGCCCAAATCCGGGGGCGGCGCCCCGCCCGGCCGCAGGGGCCCGCGGTCCGGGCTCCGCCCCCGCTGCCCCCAAGCGGAGCCTCCCGCACGATCATGGGAACGTTTGTTCTATTCTCGGGACCCCGTCACCGAGGAGGCATCCATGCGCTGGGAAAATCTGACCGGGACACCGGGCAGCGGTCCGGCGGCCCTGTTCGGGGCCGGCTCCGTCGTCACCCGCACCTTCGACACCCCCGAGTTCCGCGGGATCACCTTCCACGAGGTGCGCGCGCGCTCGGTCCTCAACCGGGTGCCCGGAGCCTCGCGGATGCCGTTCGAATGGACGGTCAACCCCTACCGCGGCTGCAGTCACGCCTGTGTCTACTGCTTCGCCCGCAAGACCCACGGCTACCTCGACCTGGACACCGGGACCGGCTTCGACTCCCAGATCGTCGTCAAGGTCAACGCCCCGGAGCTGCTGCGCCGCGAGCTGGCCGCGCCGCGCTGGACCGGCGCGCACATCGCGATGGGCACCAACGTCGACTGCTACCAGCGCGCCGAGGGCCGCTACCGGCTGATGCCGGGCATCATCGGGGCGCTGCGCGAGCGCGCCAACCCCTTCTCCATCCTCACCAAGGGCACGCTGATCCTGCGCGACCTCCCCCTGCTGCGGCAGGCCGCCGAGGTCACCGAGGTCGGCGTCTGCGTCTCCGTCGGGTTCACCGACGCCGGCCTGTGGCGGACCGTGGAGCCCGGCACCCCCTCCCCCGCCGCCCGGCTGGCCGCCGTACGGGCCCTGACCGACGCCGGCCTGGAGTGCGGGGTGCTGATGGCGCCGGTGATCCCCTTCCTGGGCGACTCCCCCGAGCAGCTGCGGGCGACCGTCCGGGCGATCGCCGCGTCCGGGGCGACGTCCGTGACACCCCTGGTACTCCATCTGCGGCCCGGAGCGCGCGAGTGGTTCACGGCCTGGCTCGGCCGGCACCACCCGCACCTGACCGGACGGTACGAACGGATGTACGCGGGCGGGTCGTACGCCCCCACCTGGTACCAGCGCCGGATCACCCGCCAAGTCCACGAACTCGCCGCCGAATTCGGCATCGGCCCCGCCCGGCGCGGGGCGGCACGGGCCGCCGCCGCGCGCGAGCTGACGGCCCGCCCGGCCCCCTCCGGAGCGACGCAGCTGACGCTGATGTGAGCGCGCCGCGCGCCGCGCCGCGACCCGGACGCCTCCCGACGGGTCATCACATCGGGCCAATGAGCGGCCCAATCCCGTCTTCCCGCCAGGGTTTCCGGGACGATTCCGCCCAGAACCCTCGGCTGGGAGGCCCCATGCTCCACCCCTCGAAGCTGCGCCCCGCGAAGAAGCGCGCCGCCGTCCTGCTGGCGATCTCCACCGTCGCCGCCGCCCTAGCGACCCCCGTCACCGCCGCGGCGCCCGCCGCCGCGCCCGCCCCGGCGGCCGCCGCCGGGCTGCACTGGACCGGCTGCGCGACCCCCCGCTACCCGACCCTGCAGTGCGCCTCCCTCAAGGTCCCGCTCGACCACGGGCAGCCCGCCGGGCGGCAGATCTCCCTGGCCCTGACCCGCGTCCCGCACACCGCCGCCACCTCCCAGGGGCCGCTGCTGGTGAACCCCGGCGGCCCGGGCGGCAGCGGCCGCGCCCTGGCGGGGTTCGTCGCCTCCGCCCTGCCCAAGGACGTCGCCGCCCAGTACGACGTGATCGGCTTCGACCCGCGGGGCGTGGGCAAGAGCGAGCCCGCGCTGGACTGCGGGCCCGGCCACTTCACGCCGGTACGGCCGGACTCCGTGCCCAGGGACGGGGCGACGGAGCGGGCCAACCTGGTGCGGGTGCGCTCCTTCGCGGTGTCCTGCCAGGAGAAGCACGCGGACGTGCTCCCGCACGTCGGCACCGTCTCCGCGGCCCGCGACATCGAGGTGCTGCGCACCGCCCTGGGCGCGGCGAAGCTCAGCTACTTCGGCTATTCCTACGGCACCTACCTGGGCGCCGTGTACGCCAAGCTGCACCCGGAGCGGGTGCACCGGCTGGTGCTGGACTCCGTGGTCGACCCGGGCGGCGTCTGGTACGAGGACAACCTCGCGCAGGACCTGGCCTTCGACGCCCGGCACAAGGCGTTCCTGGCCTGGGTCGCCCAGTACGACTCCACGTACCACCTGGGCACCGACCCGGCCCGGGTCGAGGCGCGCTGGTACGAGATGCGGGACGCGCTGCGCACCGCCCCGGCGGGCGGGAAGGTGGGCCCGGCCGAGCTGGAGGACACGTACATGCCGGGCAGCTACTACAACGGCTACTGGCCGTCCCTGGCCGAGGCCTTCGCGGCGTACGCGGTGAAGCGGGACGCCAAGCCGCTGGTGGCGGCGTACGAGCGGCTGGGCGCGGTGGACCCGGCTGCGGGCAACAGCTACAGCGTGTACACGGCGGTGCAGTGCCGGGACTCGGCCTGGCCGAGGGACTGGAACCGCTGGCGGGCCGACATGTGGCGCACGCACGCGAAGGCGCCCTTCATGACGTGGAACAACGCCTGGTACAACGCGCCGTGCGCGTTCTGGCCGGCGCAGCCCCTCCAGGCCACGGACGTGACGAACACCAAGCTGCCCCGGGCGCTGCTGTTCCAGGCGACGGAGGACGCGGCCACCCCCTACGAGGGCGCGGTGAGCATGCGGGACAAGCTGGCGGGCTCGGCGCTGGTGGTGGAGGAGGGCGGCGGCAACCACGGCATCGCCCTGAGCGGCAACAAGTGCCTCGACGAGAAGCTGGCGGCGTACCTGAGGACCGGCCGGGCGGCGGACGCGACCTGCCCGGCGCCGCCGGCCCCGAAGCCGACCACGGCGACTCGCGCGGTGCCGCCCTCTGCGGGCGGTGCGGCCCTCCACGGCCTGCTGGGCTTCCGCGGCTGACATCCGGCGGGCAAGATCGTCCGCATGACCTCGTTCGAGCAGAGCAGCAACAACGGCAGCAGCCACCTCACCCGTATCGCCGCCCCCGAGGGCGTCAGCCCCGGCACCGGGTACAGCCACGTCGTCTGGGGCACCGGGCGGTTCGTGGCCGTCTCGGGGCAGTGCGCCTTCGACGAGAAGGGCGAGGTGGTCGGGGAGGGCGACCCCGCCGCGCAGGCCCGGCAGGTGTTCGAGAACCTGCGGCGGTGCCTGGCGGCGGCCGGGGCGGGCTTCGATGACGTGGTGAAGCTGACGTACTTCGTCACGGACGTGGCCCACCTGCCGGCGATCCGGGCGGCCCGGAACGAGGTCATCGCCCCGGACCGCCTGTCGGCCTCCTCGGCGGTCCAGGTCGCCGCCCTGTTCCGCCCGGAGCTCCTGCTGGAGGTCGAGGCCTTCGCCGTGGTGCCGGCGGCCGAGTAGGCCCCGCCCGCCCCTCACCCGCGGCCTACGCGTCCGGGTGCCGGACCGTCAGCCGGTTCAGGGCGTCCGTCGCCGCCACGGCGAGCCGGGGGTGGGCCTGGGCGCGGACCAGGACGTCGCGGGCCCGGGCGTCGGCCAGGGTGCCCAGGCCCTCGACGCAGGCCAGGGCCACCCGCCAGTACGGGTCGTGCGGGGCGAGCAGCCGCGACAGGGTCCTGATCAGGGCCGGGGCCGACTCCGGCGCCCGCAGCGCGGTCAGCAGCCGGACCGGGTGCAGGGCGTAGGCGGTGCGCAGGGAGTTCGTCGCCAGGGCGGCCGCCGCGCGGGCGGTGCGCGGGTCCCCGAGGACGCCGAGCGCCTGCGCGGCGGCGGCGCAGCGGGCGGGGTCCCGGTGGTTGAGGAGCAGGACCAGTGGCTCGAAGGCCCGCCGGTCGCCGCCCATCCCCAGTCGGTAGGCGGCCAGTTCGCGGGCCCACAGGGGCAGTCCGGCGGAGGTCAGGGAGGCGGCCAGCGCGTCCGGCTCCGCCGCGCACAGTTCCTCGTACGCCGCCGATCGGCCGGCCTCCGCCCGCAGGCGTTCCAGGACGTCGTTCACGCCGCCACCCTAGGGGTACGCGGGCCCCGGCAGGCGGCCTTCCGCCGACCTGGTTGATCGATGATCGATGATCGGTACATTTGGGCGGTACAGGTCACATCTCCGCGCTCTGGCGGACCAGTTACCGCCGGGTTAATGTCACTCCACACGTACGGAGCCGGCCTGGTGACGCAGCCGCCCCGTACCAGTCGGTTCGTCCGCTCGTCCGTTCCACCTCTTCGGCTGGACCCCGGGACAGGGTTCCGCCGTTCCGCCCGCCGCGCCCCTCTCTCCCTCTCCGGGCGCACCGCCGGGCGTGCTCCGCACGGCCCTTCCGTACGGCATCCGCGCGCGCTGTGCGCCGCGCGCTCCCCAGTCGTCACCCTCTTCCACTGGAGTCCCGCGATGGACCTTCCGTCCACGTCCAGTCAGTCCTCCCTCCGCACCGTCGCCGTCGTCGGCCTCGGCACGATGGGCACCGGCATCGCCGAGGTCCTCGCCCGGGCCGGCCGCGAGGTCATCGGCATCGACGTCAGCGAGGCCGCCACCCGCCGTGCCGCCGGGTCCCTCGCGGCCGCCACGGCCCGCTCGGTGGCCAAGCAGAAGCTCAGCGAGGAGGAGCGCGAGGCGGTCCTGGCCCGCTTCCGCACCTTCACGGACCTCGCGGCGGCCGCCGAGGCCGACCTCGTCATCGAGGTGGTCCCGGAGGACTACGACCTCAAGCGCCGGGTGATCGGCGAGCTCGACGCGATCGTCCGGCCGGACGCCGTGCTGGCCACCGGCACCAACGCGCTGTCGGTGACCCGGCTCGCCGCCGAGTCCCTGCACCCCGAGCGGGTGCTCGGCATGCACTTCTTCAACCCGGCCCCGGCGATGAAGCTCGTCGAGGTCGTCTCCAGCGTGCTGACCGCGCCGACCGCCGTGGAGGCCGTCACCGGGCTGGCGCTGGAGCTCGGCAAGCAGCCCGTCGCGGTCGGCGACCGGCCGGGCTTCGTCGCCGACGGCCTGCTCTTCGGCTACCTCAACCAGGCCGCCGCGATGTACGAGGCCAAGTACGCCTCCCGCGAGGACATCGACGCGGCGATGAAGCTCGGCTGCGGTCTGCCGATGGGCCCGCTCGCCCTGCTCGACCTGGTCGGCGTCGACACCGCGCGCACCGTGCTGGAGGCCATGTACGCGTCCTCCGGTGACCGGCTGCACGCCCCGGCGCCGATCCTGGGCCAGCTCGTCGAGGCGGGCCTGACCGGGCAGAAGGCCGGGCGCGGCTTCTACACGTACGAGGCTCCGGGCAGCCCGGTGGCCGTCCGTGACCTGCAGACCCCGCTGGACGGGTCCCTGCTCGGCGCGGGCCGTCCGGTCTCCTCGGTCGGCGTCGCGGGCTCCGGGACCATGGCGAGCGGTATCGCCCAGGTCTTCGCCCAGGCCGGCTACGACGTGGTGCTGGCCGCCCGCAGCGAGGAGAAGGCCGGGGCCGCGAAGGCCGCGATCGGGAAGTCCCTGGACCGTGCGGTGTCCAGGGGCCGCCTGACCGAGGAGGCCGCCGCGCGGACCCTGGAGCGGATCACCCCGGCCGGGTCGCTGGAGGCCTTCGCCGACGTGGACCTGGCGGTCGAGGCGGTCGCCGAGGACCTGGAGGTCAAGCAGCAGCTCTTCGCGGGCCTGGACAAGGTCTGCAAGCCGGGCGCGGTGCTGGCCACCACCACCTCCTCGCTGCCGGTGATCGCCGTCGCGCGGGCCACCTCGCGTCCGCAGGACGTGATCGGCATGCACTTCTTCAACCCGGCCCCGGCCATGAAGCTGGTCGAGGTGGTCCGGACCGTCCTGACCGCCGACGACGTGCACGCCACGGTCCGCGAGGTCTGCGCCAAGGTGCGCAAGCACCCGGTGGACTGCGGGGACCGGGCCGGCTTCATCGTGAACGCGCTGCTGTTCCCGTACTTGAACAACGCGATCAAGATGGTCGAGCAGCACTATGCGGGGATCGACGACATCGACGCCGCGATGAAGCTGGGCGGCGGCTACCCGATGGGGCCCTTCGAGCTCCTCGACGTGGTCGGCCTGGACGTGTCGCTCGCCATCGAGAAGGTCCTCCACCAGGAGTTCCGCGACCCGGGCCTGGCGCCGTCCCCGCTGCTGGAGCACCTGGTGGCGGCGGGCTGCCTGGGCCGGAAGACCGGCCGCGGATTCCGTGAGTACGCCCGCCGGTAACCCCCGGCCGGGCCCTGAGCAGGATGCGTGGGGAGGGCTGCTCGGGTCCGCCGGACCCTCACGGCGGACACACCCTCCCGAGCCCAGTGCGGGCCCTCCCCCGCATCCACCCCCCTCTCACCCCCCTCCGGCGCGCGCGCCTGCGCGAATGAAGTACTTTCGCTCTATGTCCCAGCCCGCCAAGACCTCACCCCGCGCCGCCTCGGCCGGCGACTCCCAGGAGAGCGCCGCCGGCACCCGGGCGGCCGCCCAGCGGCTCAAGATGCGCCGCGAGCTCGCGGCCGCGGCCATGGAGCTCTTCGCGACCAAGGGGTACGAGGCCACGACGGTCGACGAGATCGCCGCGACCGCCGGGGTGGCGCGCCGGACCTTCTTCCGGCACTTCCGCTCGAAGGAAGAGGCGATCTTCCCGGACCACGACGACACCCTGACCCGTGCCGAGGCCGTTCTGGACGTGGCCCCGGCGCACGAGCACCCGCTCGACACGGTGTGCCGGGGGATCAAGGAAGTCATGAAGATGTACGCCGCCTCGCCGGCGGTGTCGGTGGAGCGCTACCGGCTGACCCGCGAGGTGCCGGCGCTGCGGGAGCGGGAGATCGCCTCGGTGGCCCGCTACGAGCGGCTCTTCACCCGCTATCTGCTGGCCCACTTCGACGAGACCGAGCACCACGACGGCAACGACGACCCGCTGCTGGCCGAGGTGGCCGCCTCGGCGGTGGTGACCGCCCACAACCACGTGCTGCGGCGCTGGCTGCGGGCGGGGGGCCAGGGGGACGTGGAGACGCAGCTGGACCACGCCTTCGCGATCGTCCGCAAGACCTTCGGGTCAGGGATCGGCGCCGGCCGCACGCCGGGCGCGGGTGCCGGGGTGCCGAGTACGGCGGTGCGCACGGAGGGCGAGGTGCTCGTCGCGGTGGCGCGCACGGACGCTCCGCTCGACGAGGTCATGCGGACCATCGAAGAGGCGCTCAAGAACAAGTAGGCGGTCGCCCCCGGAGCACCACCGGGCGACCCTCGTCACAGCGGCCGCTCCCGTTCCGGGGGCGGCCGTTTTCGTTTGTCCGAGTTGCCCCTACTCGCCGGTAACTCTGATCGATCATCGCTCATCTGCGCAGGTCAATCGGCAAGTGAGAGAAATTTTTGGCACGCAGTGCCTTGCCGAGTGACACGGGGTGCCATACGTTGAGTCCCGTCCGGATGTCCCCGCGGCCCGCGCCCACTCGGCAAGGAACGCGCCCCGGATGCCTGCGTCACCAGGCCCCCGCCCGCCCCACCACAGGCGCGCCAGCACCACAGCTCCTCCCCCCGGTCCTCGGCCCGGGGGACCTCAGGACCGACGGCACCCGCAACACCCGTCACACCCGTATCCGCGCACCCGCGTATCCCTCAGCGCACCCTCATCAGCGCCCTCCCCCAAACTCCGTCCGGGGAGACCCTCAGGAGGCAATACCGTGAAGGACATCCTGGACGCGATTCAGTCGCAGTCCGCCACCGCCGCAGACTTCGCCGCGCTGCCGCTCCCCGACTCGTACCGCGCGGTCACCGTGCACAAGGACGAGGCGGAGATGTTCGCGGGGCTCACCACCCGCGAGAAGGACCCGCGCAAGTCCCTGCACCTGGACCAGGTCCCGGTTCCGGAGCTCGGTCCGGGCGAGGCCCTGGTCGCCGTCATGGCCTCCTCGGTGAACTACAACTCGGTGTGGACCTCGATCTTCGAGCCGGTGTCCACCTTCAGCTTCCTGGAGCGCTACGGCCGCCTCTCGGAGCTCACCAAGCGCCACGACCTCCCGTACCACGTCATCGGCTCCGACCTCGCGGGCGTCGTGCTGCGCACCGGCCCCGGCGTCAACTCCTGGAAGCCGGGCGACGAGGTCGTCGCGCACTGCCTGTCGGTCGAGCTGGAGTCCTCCGACGGCCACAACGACACGATGCTCGACCCGGAGCAGCGGATCTGGGGCTTCGAGACCAACTTCGGCGGCCTCGCCGAGATCGCCCTGGTCAAGTCGAACCAGCTGATGCCGAAGCCGGGCCACCTCAGCTGGGAGGAGGCCGCCTCCCCCGGCCTGGTCAACTCCACCGCGTACCGCCAGCTGGTCTCCCGCAACGGCGCCGGCATGAAGCAGGGCGACAACGTCCTGATCTGGGGTGCCAGCGGCGGCCTCGGCTCGTACGCCACCCAGTTCGCGCTGGCCGGCGGTGCCAACCCGATCTGTGTCGTCTCCTCCCCGGAGAAGGCGGAGATCTGCCGCAAGATGGGCGCCACCGCGGTCATCGACCGCAACGCCGAGGGCTACAAGTTCTGGAAGGACGAGCGGACCCAGGACCCGCGCGAGTGGAAGCGCTTCGGGTCGAAGATCCGCGAGCTGACCGGCGGCGAGGACATCGACATCGTCTTCGAGCACCCGGGCCGCGAGACCTTCGGCGCCTCGGTCTACGTCACCCGCAAGGGCGGCACGATCACCACCTGCGCCTCCACCTCGGGCTACATGCACGAGTACGACAACCGCTACCTGTGGATGTCCCTCAAGCGCATCATCGGCTCGCACTTCGCCAACTACCGCGAGGCGTGGGAGGCCAACCGCCTGATCGCCAAGGGCAAGATCCACCCCACCCTGTCCAAGGTCTACTCCCTGGAGGAGACCGGCCAGGCGGCCTACGACGTCCACCGCAACCTCCACCAGGGCAAGGTCGGCGTCCTCGCGCTCGCCCCCGAGGAGGGCCTCGGCGTCCGCGACCACGAGATGCGGGCCGAGCACCTCGACGCCATCAACCGCTTCCGTAACGTCTGAGTCCGCTCAAAGGCCATAAGGATCGCCTGAGATGACAGAGCGCCAGAAGGACCGTCCGTGGCTCATGCGGACGTACGCCGGCCACTCCACGGCCGAGGCGTCCAACGAGCTGTACCGCCGCAACCTCGCCAAGGGCCAGACCGGCCTGTCGGTCGCGTTCGACCTCCCGACGCAGACCGGCTACGACCCCGACCACATCCTCGCCCGCGGCGAGGTGGGCCGGGTCGGGGTCCCGGTCTCCCACCTGGGCGACATGCGACGGCTGTTCCAGGACATACCCCTGGAGCAGATGAACACCTCGATGACGATCAACGCCACGGCCATGTGGCTGCTGGCGCTCTACCAGGTGGCCGCCGAGGAGCAGGGCGCGGACATCTCCCAGCTCCAGGGCACCACCCAGAACGACATCGTCAAGGAGTACCTCTCGCGCGGGACGCACGTCTTCCCGCCCGGGCCCTCGCTCCGCCTGACGACGGACATGATCGCGTACACGGTCAACCACATCCCGAAGTGGAACCCGATCAACATCTGCTCGTACCACCTCCAGGAGGCCGGGGCCACCCCGGTCCAGGAGATCTCGTACGCGATGTCCACCGCGATCGCCGTACTCGACTCGGTGCGCGACTCCGGCCAGGTGCCCGAGGAGCGCTTCGGCGAGGTGGTCGCGCGCATCTCCTTCTTCGTGAACGCGGGCGTCCGCTTCATCGAGGAGATGTGCAAGATGCGGGCCTTCGGCCGCATCTGGGACAAGGTCACCAAGGAGCGCTACGGCATCGAGGACGCCAAGCAGCGCCGGTTCCGCTACGGCGTCCAGGTGAACTCCCTCGGCCTGACCGAGGCGCAGCCCGAGAACAACGTCCAGCGGATCGTGCTGGAGATGCTCGCGGTCACCCTCTCGAAGGACGCCCGGGCGCGCGCGGTGCAGCTGCCCGCCTGGAACGAGGCGCTGGGCCTGCCCCGGCCCTGGGACCAGCAGTGGTCGCTGCGCATCCAGCAGGTCCTGGCCCACGAGAGCGACCTGCTGGAGTACGAGGACATCTTCGCCGGCTCCCACGTCATCGAGGCCAAAGTCGACTCCCTGGTCGCCGACTGCCTGGCCGAGATCGACCGGATCCAGGAGATGGGCGGCGCGATGGCCGCCGTCGAGTCCGGGTACCTGAAGTCGCAGCTGGTCTCCTCGCACGCCGAGCGCCGCGCCCGGATCGAGGCGGGCCAGGACAAGATCGTCGGAGTGAACTGCTTCCAGCAGACCGAGGAGAACCCGCTCACCGCCGACCTCGACGGCGCCATCATGACCGTCGACCCCGCGGTGGAGGCGCTCACCGTCGAGCGCATCGTCCGCTGGCGGGCCGAGCGCCAGGAGTCCTCCGACCGGCAGGGCGGCGGCGACCCGTTCGTCTTCCCGACCGCCGGGCAGGCCCTGGACCGGCTGAAGGAGGCGGCCGCCGGGACCGAGAACCTGATGGAGGCCACCCTGGAGTGCGCCCGCGCCGGTGTCACCACCGGCGAGTGGGCCGGTGCCCTGCGGGAGGTCTTCGGCGAGTTCCGTGCCCCGACCGGGGTCTCCTCGGCCCCCGTCGCGGTCACCGCCGAGGAGGGCACGCCGCTGGCCCTGGTCCGCGAGAAGGTCTCCCGGACGGCGGACGAGCTGGGCTCCGGCCGGCTGCGCCTGCTGGTCGGCAAGCCCGGCCTGGACGGGCACTCCAACGGCGCCGAGCAGATCGCCGTGCGGGCCCGCGACGCCGGCTTCGAAGTGGTCTACCAGGGCATCCGGCTGACCCCCGAGGAGATTTCCTCGGCGGCCCTGGCCGAGGACGTGCACTGCGTGGGACTGTCCATCCTGTCCGGTTCGCACAGCGCACTCGTCCCGGACGTCCTGGAACGCCTGCGCGCGGCGGGGGCGGGCGACATCCCCGTCATCGTCGGGGGCATCATTCCGAACGCCGACGCCGTCACGCTGAAGGCCGCCGGGGTGGCCGCCGTGTTCACCCCCAAGGACTTCGGCATCACGGAGATCATCGGACGTATCGTCGACGAGATCCGCAAGGCCAACAAGCTCCACCCTCTCACCATCGCTGAAAGCACGGAGGTCCCCGCATGACCACGCCCCTCTCCCCCGTGAACCGGCTGCGCCCGCGCCGCTCCTGCCTCGCGGTCCCGGGCTCGAACCCGCGGTTCCTGGAGAAGGCCCAGGGCCTGCCGGCCGACCAGGTCTTCCTCGACCTGGAGGACGCCTGCGCCCCGCTCGCCAAGGAAGGCGCCCGCCACACGATCGTGGACGCGCTGAACAACGGCGACTGGACCGGCAAGACCCGCGTGGTCCGCGTCAACGACTGGACCACCCACTGGACGTACCGCGATGTCATCACCGTCGTCGAGGGCGCCGGCCAGAACCTCGACTGCATCATGCTGCCGAAGGTGCAGGACGCCCAGCAGGTCGTCGCCCTGGACCTGCTGCTGACGCAGATCGAGAAGACCATGGGCTTCGAGGTCGGCAAGATCGGCATCGAGGCGCAGATCGAGAACGCCAAGGGCCTGGTGAACGTCGACGAGATCGCCGCCGCCTCGCCGCGCCTGGAGACGATCATCTTCGGCCCGGCCGACTTCATGGCCTCGATCAACATGAAGTCCCTGGTCGTGGGCATGCAGCCGCCCGGCTACCCGGCGGACGCCTACCACTACATCCTGATGCGGATCCTGATGGCGGCCCGTACGCACAACCTCCAGGCCATCGACGGCCCCTTCCTCCAGATCCGCGACGTGGACGCCTACCGCGAGGTCGCCGGGCGCGCCGCGGCCCTCGGCTTCGACGGCAAGTGGGTGCTGCACCCGGGCCAGGTCGACGCGGCCAACGAGGTCTTCTCCCCCTCCCAGGAGGACTACGACCACGCGGAGCTGATCCTCGACGCGTACGACTGGTGCACCTCCGAGGCGGGCGGCAAGAAGGGCTCCGCGATGCTCGGCGACGAGATGATCGACGAGGCCAGCCGCAAGATGGCCCTGGTCATCGCCGGCAAGGGCCGGGCCGCGGGCATGCAGCGCACCAGCAAGTTCGAGATCCCGGAGGGCTGATCCATGCAGTTCGGACGCACGTACGAAGAGTTCGAGGTCGGGGCCGTCTACAAGCACTGGCCCGGGAAGACGGTCACGGAGTACGACGACCACCTCTTCTGTCTGCTGACCATGAACCACCACCCGCTGCACATGGACAGCAACTACGCCGAGAACACGACCGACTTCGGCAAGAACGTGGTCGTGGGCAACTACGTCTACTCGCTGCTGCTCGGCATGTCCGTGCCGGACGTCTCCGGGAAGGCCATCGCCAACCTGGAGATCGAGTCCCTGCGGCACGTGGCGCCGACCTTCCACGGCGACACGATCTACGGCGAGACCACGGTCCTGGACAAGACCCCGTCGAAGTCCAAGGACGACCGCGGCATCGTCTACGTGGAGACCAAGGGTTACAAGCAGGACGGCACCCTCGTCTGCGTCTTCCGGCGCAAGGTGATGGTCCCGACCGAGACGTACATCACGGCGCGCGGCGGCGAGCAGCCCGGCCGGCCTCAGCTGAAGGAACAGGGGAAGTAGCCATGGCACGACTCGCCCAGACCGCCGGGCTCACGGACGTCCAGCAGGAGATCCTCAAGACCGTCCGGGAGTTCGTCGACAAGGAGATCATCCCGGTCGCGACCGAGCTGGAGCACCGCGACGAGTACCCCCAGCAGATCGTCGACGGCCTCAAGGAGCTCGGCCTCTTCGGCCTGATGATCCCCGAGGAGTACGGCGGCCTGGGTGAGTCGCTGCTCACCTACGCGCTGTGCGTCGAGGAGATAGCGCGGGGCTGGATGTCCGTCTCGGGCATCATCAACACCCACTTCATCGTGGCGTACATGCTCAAGCAGCACGGCACGCAGGAGCAGAAGGACCACTTCCTCCCGCGCATGGCCCTGGGCGAGGTGCGCGGCGCCTTCTCGATGTCGGAGCCCGGGCTGGGCTCGGACGTGTCGGCCATCACGTCGAAGGCGGTGAAGGACGGTGACGAGTACGTCCTGAACGGCCAGAAGATGTGGCTGACGAACGGCGGCTCCTCGACCCTCGTGGCCGTTCTGGTCCGGAGTGACGAAGGACACCCCGAGGGCACGGCGCCCCACAAGTCGATGACCACCTTCCTCGTCGAGAAGGAGCCGGGCTTCGGGGAGGTCCGTCCGGGCCTGACCATCCCGGGCAAGATCGACAAGATGGGCTACAAGGGCGTCGACACGACCGAGCTCATCATGGACGGACTGCGCATTCCGGCCAATAGGGTCCTCGGGGGCCGGACGGGCCGAGGGTTTTACCAAATGATGGACGGCGTCGAGGTCGGCCGGGTGAACGTGGCGGCCCGTGGCTGCGGCGTCGCGCAGCGTGCTTTTGAGCTGGGTGTCTCGTATGCCCAGCAACGTCACACTTTCGGCAAGGCGATCGCCGAGCACCAGGCCATCCAGTTCAAGCTGGCCGAGATGGCTACCAAGGTCGAGGCCGCCCATGCCATGATGGTGAACGCGGCACGCAAAAAGGACTCCGGGGAACGAAACGACCTCGAAGCCGGGATGGCGAAGTACCTCGCCTCCGAATACTGCAAGGAGGTCGTCGAGGACGCCTTCCGTATCCACGGCGGGTACGGGTTCTCGAAGGAGTACGAGATCGAGCGCCTCTACCGCGAAGCACCGATGCTCCTGATCGGTGAAGGAACCGCCGAGATCCAGAAAATGATCATCGGGCGACGCCTGCTCGAGGAGTACCGACTCCAGGGCTGAATGTCCCTTTTGCGGTGGATCATCCGATGATCCACCGCAGAAGAGTCACCAGCAGTCACTGGCCGACGGCCATCGACTCGGCTTCTGGCTTGCCCAGTTGTTGCGCGCAACCGATAGCATTCCAGTAAAGCCGCCGTCCCGTCCCCCCGTTTGCGGCGCGGCAATCACCCGCTACGAAGGTCATCCATGCCCCACAGCCAAACCTCTGCACACCGCGACAGCCTTACCGGCGTACGCCTCGCGCGCGGAGCATCGCCGTGGCTTCTGCCGACCGTCGCCACCGCGGCGCTCAGCCTCGCCCGGGCCCGCAAGTCCGGACGCTGGGCCGCGGCGGCCGTGCCCGTCACCGCTCTCGCGGCGGGCATGCTGTGGTTCTTCCGCGACCCCGAGCGCGAGATCGCCCAGGGCCGTGTCATCTCGCCCGCCGACGGTGTGGTGCAGAGCATCATGCCGTGGAAGGACGGGCGCACCCGCGTCGCGATCTTCATGAGCCCGCTGAACGTCCACGTCAACCGCGCGCCCCTCGCGGGCACGGTGACGTCCGTGGAGCACATCCCCGGCGGGTTCGTCCCGGCGTTCAACAAGGAGAGCGAGAACAACGAGCGCGTTGTCTGGCACTTCGACACCGAGCTCGGCGACATCGAGATGGTGCAGATCGCCGGCGCCGTCGCGCGCCGCATCGTCCCGTACCTGCCGGCCGGAACCAAGGTGGAGCAGGGCGAACGCATCGGTCTGATCCGCTTCGGCTCCCGCGTCGACATCTACCTCCCGGAGGGCGTCGAGGTCGCGGTCGAGGTCGGTCAGGCCACCACCGCGGGGGTGACCCGAATTGACCGTGACTGACCCCGAGACTCCTGCCACCGGCTGGGTGCCCGAGTCCGCGGAGGAGGAGTCCGCCGAGGACGACATGCCGCTCTCGCTGCGGCTGTCGATAGCGGACACCCTCACCCTCGGCAACGCCACGTGCGGGTTCATGGCGGTGTACTTCACCACCACCGGAATCCTCATCCCGCACCTCACCGGCAGCGGCGAGTCGGGCATGGCCCGGCACAGTGCGGCGACCGCGGTGATACTGATGCTGCTCGCGGCGGTCTTCGACCTCTTCGACGGCATCGTCGCCCGCAAGCTGCGCAGCTCGCCGATGGGCGCGGAGCTGGACAACCTCTCCGACCTGATCAGCTTCGGGCTGGCGCCGGCGTACTTCGTGCTGGTCTACGGCATGGTCGCCGACGACGCGCACCAGAAGATGTCGGCGCTCGCGGCGATCGTGGTCCTGCTGGCGGTCGTCCTCAGGCTCGCGAGATTCAGCTGCGTGACGATGAAGGACGGCATGTTCCAGGGCATGCCGAGCCCCTTCGGGGCGCTGACGGTGGTCTCCATCGTGCTGCTGGAGCTCCCGTTCGTCCCGACGCTGCTGGCGATCATCGGGGTGGCGTGGCTGATGGTGAGCCGGGTCGAGTACCCCAAGCCGCGGGGTGTCCTCGCGGCGGCGATGCTGAGCTGGATCGTCGGGGCGATGGGCCTCCTGGCGGCCTGGGCGTTCGACGCCCCGGGCGGCCAGCTGCTCCTCCAGACGGGCTGCGCCCTGCAGATCGCCCTCGCGGCGACCATCCCGCTGTTCGCGACGACCCGTCGCGCGAACACGTTCCGCCACAACCGGCGCGAGGCACGCGCGGCGCAGCTGCCGTAGCGCCGCCGATCGTCGCACGGGGAAGGCCCCGGGTCCCCGGACCCGGGGCCTTCCCGCGTTCCCGGCCGCTTGCGGACGGGGGCGCCGTCCCCGACCCCGGCTGCGGGGCTAATCTTGATGTCGGAAAACCGCCAGCCCCGGCCGGGGGCGGACGGGATGCTGGAGCCATGTACACCGACACCGACCGCTGCGTCAGGGCCGTGCAGTCGAAGGACGCCCGGTTCGACGGGTGGTTCTTCACCGCGGTCCGGACGACCGGCATCTACTGCCGGCCCAGCTGCCCGGCCGTGCCGCCCAAGGTCGAGAACATGAGCTTCCTGCCCAGCGCCGCCGCCTGCCAGCAGGCCGGGTACCGGGCCTGCAAGCGGTGCCGGCCCGACACCAGCCCGGGATCCCCCGAGTGGAACGCCCGCGCCGACGCCGTCGCCCGCGCCATGCGCCTGATCCGGGACGGGGTGGTCGACCGCGAAGGGGTACCGGGCCTGGCCGTGCGGCTCGGGTACTCGACCCGGCAGGTGGAACGGCAGCTCAACGCCGAGCTCGGGGCCGGGCCGCTGGCCCTGGCCCGGGCGCAGCGCGCCCAGACCGCCCGGCTGCTCATCGAGACCTCCGAGCTGCCGATGGGCGACGTCGCCTTCGCGGCCGGCTTCTCCTCCATCCGGAACTTCAACGAGACCGTACGGGAGGTCTTCGCGCTGACCCCCGGCGAGCTGCGGCTGCGCGCCGCGCGGGCGGGGCGGCAGGAGCCGCGGATCCCCGGGACGATCAGCCTGCGGCTGCCGTACCGGGCCCCGCTCAACCCGGACAACCTCTTCGGGCACCTCGCCGCCACCGCCGTCCCCGGGGTCGAGGAGTGGCGTGACGGGGCCTACCGGCGGACCCTGAGGCTGCCGTACGGCTCCGGGGTGGTCGCGCTGTCGCCCGGCCCCGACCACATCGGCTGCCGGCTCGCGCTGACCGACCTGCGGGACCTGACCATCGCCATCAGCCGCTGCCGGTGGATGCTGGACCTGGACGCCGACCCGGAGGCCGTCGACGGTCAGCTCCGCACCGATCCGCTGCTGGCCCCGCTCGTGGACCGGGGCCCCGGTCGCCGGGTTCCCCGTACCGTCGACGCGGCGGAGTTCGCCGTACGGGCGGTCCTCGGGCAGCAGGTGTCCACCGCGGCCGCGCGTACGCACGCGGCCCGGCTGGTGACCGCGTACGGGGAGCCCGTCGAGGACCCCCACGGCGGGTTGACCCACCTGTTCCCTTCCCCCGCGGCGCTGGCCGCCATCGACCCGGAGTCCCTGTCGATGCCGCGCGGCCGCCGCACCACCCTCACCACCCTGATCGCCGCCCTGGCCGACGGTTCGCTGCCGCTCGGGATCGACAGCGACTGGGAGGCGGCCCGCGCACGGCTCTCCGCGCTGCCCGGCTTCGGGCCGTGGACCACCGAGATCATCGCGATGCGGGCGCTGGGCGACCCGGACGCCTTCCTCCCCGCCGACCTGGGAGTCCGCCGGGCGGCCCGGGGGCTGGGGCTGCCGTCCACGCCCGCCGCCCTGACCGCTTGCGCGGGCCGCTGGCGGCCCTGGCGCGCGTACGCCGTCCAGTACCTGTGGGCCACCGACGCCCACCCGATCAACCGCATGCCCGAACGAGGAGCACAGTCGTGAGCAGCACCGCCAGCAAGCAGTACACCGTCGTGGACAGCCCCTACGGGTCGCTCACCCTGGTCGCCGCGGACGGCGTCCTCAGCGGGCTCTACATGACCGGCCAGCGCCACCGGCCGGCCGAGGAGTCCTTCGGTGAGCGGGTCTCGGCCGCCGAGGAGCCGTTCCCCGAGGTGGTGCGGCAGCTGGCCGCGTACTTCGCCGGCGACCTGACCGAGTTCACCGTGCCGGTCCGGCTGGAGGGCACCGACTTCCAGCGCAGCGTCTGGGAGCAGCTCGTACGGATCCCGTACGGGCAGACGTGGTCGTACGGGCGGCTCGCCGCGGAGCTCGGCAAGCCGAACGCCTCGCGCGCGGTCGGCCTGGCCAACGGCAAGAACCCGGTCGGGATCATCGTCCCCTGCCACCGGGTGATCGGAGCCTCGGGCTCGATGACCGGGTACGGCGGTGGCATCGAGCGCAAGGTGCGGCTGCTGGAGTTCGAGAGCGGCGCGGGGGCCCGGTAGCTCAGATCACCACCAGCGGGACGAGCAGCGCGAAGCCGGCGCCGGCTTCGACGGCGTAGGCGTAGAGGGACGGGTGCTGGACGGGTGCGGCGAGCAGGACCACGCTGTTCTGGGCGGCGGCCGCCTTGATCCAGTCGTCGTCGGCGCCGAGCCGGCCCTGGTACCAGCCCTCGCAGGCGCCGGGGCCGGTGACGGCGAGGACGTCGTCCTCGCGGCGGTAGAAGGCCTGCCAGCCCTCGGCGGGCGCGGACCAGCCCTCGAAGTCCTCGAAGGAGGACCAGCCGCCCTCGCGTATCGCGGTGTCGAACAGCCAGACCGGCATTCCCTCGTCGGAGACCTCGCCGCCCGACTGCTCGTCGGTGGTGAAGTGGACCATGGGAAGGGCGTCGGGCCCGTCGGCCGTGCTCGGCCAGGCGTACATCGTGATCATCTGTTGATTCTGCCCTGGTCGCAGGAGTGCGGGTGCGCGGGGTTCAGCGGTTGACGGGCCGTCGGCCGTTCTCCAGTTCCACGGTGCCCTCGCCCGACTCCAGGACGCGGTACGCCTCTTGGGCGCGCAGGCCGAGCGGTCCGAGGAGGTGGTGCGTGAGCTCGTCGGGTCCGACGAGCTTCCAGGAGAGCAGTTCGTCCTCCTGGAGGGTGATGGAGGCGAGCTGTCCGGCGTCGAGCACGCCGCCGTCGTAGAGGTAGGCGACCAGCGGCGGGCGGCCGGCTCCCAGGCTCCAGTCGACGGCGAGGAGCCGGCCGAGCGGGATGTCGATGCCGATCTCCTCGGCGCTCTCGCGCCGTGCGGCCGTCCGGGGTGACTCGCCCCGGTCCGACTCGATGGTTCCGCCCGGCAGGGCCCAGCCCTCACGGTAGTTGGGCTCGACGAGCAGGACGCGGCCCCCGGCGTCGCGGTAGAGGGCGGCGGCGCCGGCCAGCACCCGGGGCAGGCTCGCGACGTAGGTGGCGAAGTCATCCGTGGTGGTCACGCGGGCCACCCTAGCCGCCGTCCGGGACCGCCGTCCCGGGCGGGCCCGCGCCGATGTCCGCGGACGGGGCCTAAGGGGTGTCGCCGCCGTCCGTCCGGTCCCGTCCGCGGGATTCGGCGACGCGGCGCAGCCGGGGGTGGCGGGTCTGGCCCTGCTCGGTGATGGCGTCGCCGACCATGGCCTTGACCGCGTCCCGCAGTCCGTGGAGGGCGGGGTGGCGGGCCGGTCCCGCGCCGGGGTCCGCGCGCAGTTCCTTCAGCAGGGCCCAGCACAGCAGCAGCATGACGATCACGAAGGGCAGGGCGACCAGGATGGTCGCGGTCTGCAGGGATTTCAGGCCGCCCGCGACGAGCAGTACGGCGGCCACGGCGGCCATCAGCACGCCCCAGGTGACGACGAGCCAGGTGGGCGGGTGCAGGGAGCCCCGGCTGGTGAGGGAGCCCATGACCAGGGAGGCGGAGTCGGCGCTGGTGACGAAGTACGTCATGACCAGGGCCATGGCCACCCAGGAGGTGAGGGTGCCGAGCGGGAGCGCGTCGAGCATGGCGAACAGGGAGGCCTCGGCGCCCTCCTTGACCTTGGAGGCGAGGTCCGCGGCGCCGGTGGAGTCGAGGCGGATGGCGGTGCCGCCCATCACGCAGAACCAGACGACGGTGGCTCCGCTCGGGACGAGCAGGACGCCGACGAGGAACTCCCGGATGGTGCGGCCGCGGGAGATGCGGGCGATGAAGGTGCCGACGAAGGGGGCCCAGGAGAGCCACCAGGCCCAGTAGAAGATCGTCCACGCGCCGAGCCAGGCGCTGTCGGTGAAGGCGCCGGTGCGGGAGGCCATGGGCAGCAGTTCGTGCAGGTAGCTGCCGACGCCGGCCGGGATGACGTCGAGGACGTAGACGGTCGGGCCCAGGACGAAGACGAAGAGCATGAGGGCGGCGGCGAGCACGATGTTGAGGGTGCTGAGCCACTTCACGCCCCGGTGCAGGCCGGAGAAGGCGGACAGGACGAAGGCGGCCGAGAGCGAGGCGATGATGATCAGCTCGACGCCGGTCGAGTCCTGGATGCCGGTGGTGATGTCGAGGCCCTTGGCGACCTGGAGGGCGCCGAGGCCGAGGCTGGTCGCGGTGCCGAAGACGGTGGCGAAGACGGCGAGCAGGTCGATGGCCTGGCCGGGCCGGCCGTTGGCCCTGGCCTCGCCGATGAGGGGGACGAAGGCGGAGCTGAGGCGGTTGCCGCGGCCCTTGCGGAAGGTGGCGTAGGCGAGGGCGAGGCCGGCGATGCCGTAGATGGCCCAGGGGGTGAGCGTCCAGTGGAAGAAGGAGTAGTCCAGTGCGGCGCGGGCGGCGGCCCCGGTGCCGGGGGCGGCGCCGCTGGCGGGGGGCGGGTTCAGGTAGTGGGTGAGCGGTTCCCCCACCCCGTAGAACATCAGGCCGATGCCCATGCCCGCGCTGAACATCATCGCGATCCACGCGAGGTTGCCGAATTCCGGTTCGGAGCCGTCGGCGCCGAGCCGGATCCGGCCGAAGCGGCTGATGGCGAGGAGGACGCACATGACGAGGAAGACGTCGGCGGCGATCACGAACAGCCAGGCGAAGTTGTTCAGCACCCAGGCGAGCGCGGTACTGGAGGCGGTCTCGAAGGAGTCCTTGCCGAGGGCCGCCCAGGCGACGACGGCGAGCACGGCGAGCACTCCGACGGTGACGACGCCGAGGTCGGGGGAGGCGTCCGCCGGGCCGCCGAACCCCGCCGCGGGGGCGTCCGCAGCTGCTTGTTCCAGTGATTCCGCGCTCATGCGGCCACACTATGCAGGCATATATCCCTATTTAGCGGTATGGCGCGCCGCATGTGGCCCAGGCCACTCGTGGGCATAGGAGGATCCTCCGGATAAGCTCATGGTGGCGCGACTGCACTGTTCGATAGCAAGGGATAGCAAGGTGACGGACGGAGCAGTAACTGAGGCCGCGCGCGTGCTCATCGCCGCGGACAAATTCAAGGGTTCGCTCACGGCCGTTCAGGTCGCCGAGCGGGTGACGGCCGGCCTTCGCAGGGCCGTCCCGGGCGTGGAGGTCGAGACCCTCCCGGTCGCGGACGGCGGCGACGGTACGGTCGCGGCCGCCGTCGCGGCCGGTTTCGAACGCCGGGAGGTACGGGTCACCGGACCCCTCGGCGACCAGGTCACGGCCGCCTTCGCCCTGCGCGACGGCACCGCCGTGGTCGAGATGGCGGAGGCCTCCGGCCTCCAGCTGCTGCCGGCGGGCACCTTCGCCCCGCTGACGGCGACCACGTACGGCTCCGGCGAGCTGCTGAAGGCCGCGCTGGACGCGGGCGCGCGCTCCATCGTCTTCGGCGTGGGCGGCAGCGCCACCACCGACGGCGGCGCGGGCATGCTGGCCGCGCTGGGCGCCGTGTTCCTGGACGCGAACGGCGAACCGGTCGGTCCGGGCGGCGGCGCGCTGGCGTCCCTGGCGTCGGCGGACCTCTCCGGTGTCGACCCCCGCTTCGCGGAGGTGGACTTCGTCCTGGCCAGCGACGTGGACAACCCGCTGACCGGCCCCAAGGGCTGCGCGGCGGTGTACGGCCCGCAGAAGGGCGCTTCGCCCGAGGACGTGGCCACGCTCGACGCGGCGCTGGCGCACTTCGCGGTGGTGCTGGAGAAGTCGATCGGCGCGAAGGCCGCGGACTGCGCGGTGCTCCCGGGCGCGGGCGGCGCGGGCGGCATCGGCTACGGGGCCCTGCTGCTCGGCGCGACGTTCCGGCCCGGCATCGAGCTGATGCTGGAGGTGCTGGGCTTCGCCCCCGCGCTGGAGCGGGCCACGCTGGTCATCACCGGCGAGGGCTCCCTGGACGAGCAGACCCTGCACGGCAAGGCCCCGGCCGGGGTCGCCGCCGCGGCGCGCGCCGCGGGCAAGCCGGTGGTGGCGGTCTGCGGCCGGCTGCTGCTGGGCCAGGAGGCGCTGGAGGCGGCGGGCATCCGCAAGGCGTACCCGCTGACGGACCTGGAGCCCGACCCGGCGAAGTCCATTCCGAACGCCGGTCCCCTGCTGGAGCGGGTCGCGGAGAACATCGCCGCCGACGTGCTCTGAGGCCCTCCCACACACCGCGCCCGGACCCGCGGGGCCCGGTACCCCCCGCCCGGGGGTGCCGGGCCCCGGGCGTTCGACGCCCGGGCGGCGGCGAAGGCCGCTACGGGGTCCGAACGGCCGCGGCGGCCTCCAGCAGCCGGGCCGTGGTCACCACGCGGGCGAAGCCGCCGCCCTGGAGGTTGACCGCTGTGGCGGCGGCCAGCTCGCCGGCGGTGAGGGACAGGCCGTCCGGGCCGGCCAGGTCGAAGGTGTGGGTGGCGTCCAGCGGGACCAGCACCTCGTAACCGAGGTTCCCCGCCATCCGGGCCGTGGTCTCCACGCACATGTTGGTCTGGATCCCGGCGACGACCAGCTGGCGGACACCGTTCCCGTCGAGCCACCCGGCCAGGTCCGGGGTGCCGTAGAAGGCGGAGTTGACGGTCTTGGTGACCAGCAGGGACTCCTGTCCGCGCCGGTTCTCGACGAAGTCCTTGAAGGCGTGTCCCGGCTGGTCCGGGGCCAGCACCGAGCCGGGCCGCGAGGCGTGCCGGACCAGCACCACGGGACGGCCGGTCTCCCGCCAGGCGTCCATGAGGGCGGCGATGTTCCCCTCGGCGGCCGGGTTGTCGCGCGGCCCCCAGAAGGAGGTGTCGTCGAAGCCCTTCTGGACGTCGATGACGAGCAGGGCACTGTCGGCTGCGATCTCGATCGCGTTCTCTGTCATGGCTCCATCGTGTCTCCGCGGCCGCTCCCGCCCCAGGGGCGACGCAGCCGGGAACCGATGAGATCCTGCCAGGTTGGCAGTCGTTCCGGTCCGGCTCTGGCACAGTGGCCGCATGCAGCGCGTCGCCATCGTCGCCCAGCCAGGGATCCGCAGCTTCGACCTCGCCGTCATCACGGAGGTCTGGGGCCCGGACCGCAGCCGCTCCGGGGTGCCCCCCTTCGAGCTGCGCCGCTGCGCCCTGGACGACGGGCCGATCCGCCTGCCCGGCGGGCTGACCCTGATGCCCGACCGGGGCCTGGACTGGCTCGGCCGGGCCGACCTGATCGTCGTACCGGCGCTGGCCGAACCGGCCGACCCGACGCCCGAGCCCGTCCTCGCCGCCCTGCGCGCCGCCCACGCCCGCGGGGTGCCGGTGGCCGCGCTCTGCGCCGGGGCGTTCGTACTCGCCGAGGCCGGTCTGCTGGACGGCCGCCGCGCGGTGACGCACTGGTGGCTGGCCCCTCAGCTCGCGGCCCGCTACCCGGCGGTGCTGGTCGAGGAGGCCCCGCTCTTCGTGGAGGACGACGGGCTGTGGACCTCCGCCGGGGTGGCCTCCGGGATCGACCTGTGCCTGCACCTGGTCCGCGAGGCCCACGGCGCCGAGGCCGCCGCCGCCATCGCCCGCTCGATGGTGACCGGCCCCTTCCGGACCGGGGACCACGCCCAGTACCTCGACCGGCCCACCCCGGCGGCGGACCGTACCGCCGAGGCGCTGGCCGCCGTGCGGGAGCAGGCCCTGCGGCGGCTGCACGAGCCGCTGGACGTGGCCGCACTGGCCCGCTGGGCGGGCATGTCCCCGCGCTCCTTCGCCCGGCACTTCACCGCGGCCACCGGCACCACACCCCACAAATGGCTGCTGAGCCGCCGTCTGGACGAGGCGCGCAAACTGCTGGAGCGCACCGACCATCCGGTGCCCGAGGTGGCCCGGCGCGCCGGGTTCGCCAGCGAGGTCACCTTCCGCCAGCACTTCGGCGCCGCCTTCGGTCTGAGCCCCCGCGCGTACCGGGCGGCCGCGGCCAGCGCTCCGGCGAGCGGCGACAGTGTTAGAAAGGGCTCATGACCGGACGTTCGGGTCGGCACAGGGAGACGCGGCCGGCGAGCCTGCCCGCGCGCCTCTGGCTGGCCCGGAACAGCATCGCCGGCCAGGTGTTCTCCGTCACCGCCGTCATCGTGCTGGTACTGATCACCACGGCCGCGCTGGCCCTGGTGTTCCAGGCGCGCTACGACAGCCAGCGCAACGCCCGCGACCGTTCGCTGGCCGCCGCCGAGGCCTTCGCCCACGCCCCGGGCCTGCCCGCGGCCCTGAAGTCCCCCGACCCCACCGCCGAACTGCAGCCGCTCGCCGACGGTGCCCGCCGCGCCTCCGGGGTGGACTTCGTCGCCGTCATGACCACCGACGGGGTCCGCTACACGGACTCCCGGCCCGAGCTGATCGGGCAGCGCGCCACGGGAGACCTCGCCCGCGCGGCGGCCGGGGAGTCCTTCACGGAGGTGTTCACGGGCGATCCCAGTGACGCGGTCCGCGCCGTGGTCCCCGTACGGGACGCGCGGGGCGCCGTCGTGGGGCTGGTCGCCACCGGCATCGAGGTGGAGAACGTCGGCGAGACGGTGGAGGGCCAGCTGCCGCTGCTCCTCGGCGCCGCGGCGGGCGCCCTGCTGCTGGGCACCGGCGGCGCCGCCCTGGTCAGCCGGCGGCTGCGGCGCCAGACCCGCGGCCTGGGGGCCGTGGAGATGGCCCGGATGAACGAGCACCACGAGGCGGTACTGCACGCCGTGCGCGAGGGCGTGCTGATCGTCGGCGCCGATCACCGGCTGCTGCTGGCCAACGACGAGGCCCGGCGGCTGCTGAACCTGCCGCCCGATGCCGAGCAGCGGCACGTCGGCGACCTCGGCCTGGACCCGCGCACCACCGAGCTGCTGCTGTCGGGGCGGGTCGCCACCGACGAGGTCCATCTGGCGGGAGACCGGCTGCTCGCCGTCAACGTACGCCCCACGGAGCCCTTCGCCGGGCGACCGTCGGGCAGCGTCACCACCCTGCGCGACACCACCGAGCTCGCGGCGCTGTCCGGGCGCGCCGAGGTCGCCCGGGAGCGGCTCCAGATGCTGTACGAGGCGGGAGTGCGGATCGGCACCACCCTGGACGTGGTGCGGACGGCCGAGGAGCTGTCGGAGGTGGCCGTGCCGCGTTTCGCGGACTTCGTCACCGTGGAGCTGCTGGAGCCGGTGCTGCGCGGGGACGAGCCCTCGCCGGCGGCGGGGGTGCACACGGAGATGCGCCGGGCGGCGATGAGCGGGAGGCGCACCGACCAGCCGCTCCAGCCGGTCGGGGACGTCATCCGCTTCGAGGTGCCCACGGCCCCGATGGCGGCGGCCCTGGCCGACGGGCACGCGGTGCTGGCCGCCGACCTGAACGCGGCGATGGGCTGGCGGGCCCAGGACGAGGCGGGGACGCGGCAGGCCCTGGACTACGGGCTCCACTCGCTGATCTCCGTACCGCTCCAGGCCCGGGGCGTGGTCCTGGGCATGGCCAACTTCTGGCGGGCGGCGGACACCCCGGAGGCCTTCGACGAGGAGGACCTGTCCTTCGCGGAGGAGCTGGGGGCACGGGCGGCGGTCTCCGTCGACAACGCCCGCCGGTTCACGCGCGAGCACGCGACGGCGGTGGCCCTCCAGCGGAGCCTGCTGCCCCGGGTGCTGCCGGAGCTGAGCGCGGTGGACACGGCCTTCCGGTACCTGCCGGCGAAGGCGGGGGTGGGCGGGGACTGGTTCGACGTGATCCCGCTGCCGGGGGCCCGGGTGGCGCTGGTGGTGGGTGACGTGGTCGGCCACGGGGTGCACGCGGCGGCGACGATGGGCCGGCTGCGGACCGCCGTGCACAACTTCTCCACGCTGGACATGCCGCCGGACGAGCTGCTGGGCCATCTGGACGAGCTGACCGACCGGATCGACCAGCTGGAGGACGGCGGGCCGGCCGAGGGCGACGCCGGGGGCGCGGGCCTCGCCGGGGGGACGGAGGAGCCGCCCGCCGGGATCACGGGCGCCACCTGCCTGTACGCCGTCTACGACCCGGTGTCGGGGCAGTGCACGATGGCCAGCGCCGGCCACCCGGGGCCCGCCCTCGTGCACCCCGACGGGCGGGTCGAGTTCCCCGAGCTGCCCACCGGGCTCCCGCTCGGGGTGGGCGGCATGCCCTTCGAGACGGCGGGGCTGGTGCTGCCCGAGGGGAGCCGGCTGGTGCTGTTCACGGACGGGCTGGTGGAGGACCGCGGCCGGGACTTCGACAACGGGCTGACGCTGCTGAGCGAGACCCTGTCGCGGCGCGGCCGCAGCCCCGAGCAGGCCTGCGCGGACGTGCTGGCGGCGATGCTCTTCCCGGCGCCGAGCGACGACATCGCGCTGCTGGTGGCCGACATCCGGCGGCTGGAGCCGGACCGGATCGCGGAGTGGGACGTGCCCGACGATCCGGCGGCCGTCTCGCGGGTGCGCCGGGAGGCCGCCGCCCAGCTGCGGGACTGGGGGCTGGACGAGGCGTCCTTCACGGCCGAGCTGATCCTCAGCGAGCTGATCACCAACGCCATCCGGTACGCGAACGAACCGATCCGGGTCCGCCTGCTGCGCGACCGGAACCTGATCTGCGAGGTCGCCGACGGCAGCAGCACCTCGCCGCACCTGCGGTACGCGGCCACCACCGACGAAGGGGGCCGGGGCCTGTTCCTGGTCGCGCAGTACGCCGAACGGTGGGGCACCCGCTACACGGAGCGCGGAAAGGTCATCTGGGCGGAGCTGTCACCGTCGGGCGGTGAGGCCCCGCTGCCGCTGGGCATGGACCTGGAAGCCCTGGAGGACCTGGGCTGGTGAGCTCCGCCCGGGCGGGCCGTCACCCGGTCCGGGCGGTACGGGCCAGCAGTACGGCCACGTCGTCCTGCGGGGCGGCGGGCAGCAGCCGCGCCAGGATGCCGTCGCACAGCTCCTCCAGCGGCCTGCCCGCCCGGCGCAGGACCCCGGCGAGGCGGTCCATCCCCTCGTCGAGGTCCCGGTCACGGCACTCGATCAGCCCGTCGGTGTAGAGGGCGAGCAGGCTGCCGGGGGGCAGCGGGACCTCCTCGGTGCGGAATTCCCGCCCGCCGGTGCCCAGCGGGGTGTTGGGCGGGCCCTGGAGGAAGGCGACCCGTCCGTCGGGGGTGGCCACGGCGGGCGGCGGGTGGCCGGCGCGGGCGATGACGCAGCCTCCCGCGGCCGGGTCGTGGACGGCGTAGACGCAGGTCGCCATCACGTCCTCGCCGAGGTCGGCCACGACCGCGTCGAGGGAGCGCAGCAGTCGGCCGGGCGGTACGTCGTGGCGGGCGAGGGTGCGCACGGCGGTGCGCAGCTGGCCCATGACGGCGGCCGCGTGGATGCCGTGGCCCATGACGTCGCCGATGACGAGTCCGGTACGGCCGCCGGGCAGCTGGATGACGTCGTACCAGTCGCCGCCGACGTCGTGTTCGCTGGCGGGCAGGTAGCGGCCGGTGAGTTCCAGGCCGGGCACGTCGGGCAGGGCGCTGTTGGTGAGGCTGCGCTGGAGGGTGAGGGCGGCCTGGCGCTGGCTGGTGTACATCCGGGCGTTGTCGATGTTGAGGGCGGCCCGGGCGACGAGTTCGTCGATGAGCACGCAGTCCTCCGCGTCGAAGGGCTCGCGGGAGCGCAGCCGGGTCACGGCGACCGCCCCGAGCACCTTGCCGCGCGCGACCAGGGGCACCATCCGGGCCGATCCGAGGGTGGCCAGGTAGTCGCGCAGGGCGTCCGCGCGCGGGTCGGTGATCAGCGCGGGGATGTCGGAGACGTACAGGTTCATGGGCACGCCCTCGGCGATGACGCGCTCGTACACGGTCCCGGCGGGGATGCGGAAGGTCTGGCCCGGTGCGAGGCGGGAGGTGGGGGCCGAGGGGTCGGGGAAGGTGGCGGCGAGCCTGCGCAGCAGCCCGTGGGCGGAGGCGGCGGCGACGGCGCTCTCGTCGGGGTCCAGTACGGCCTCGAGGAGCTGTACGTCGGCCGAGTCCGCGAGCTGAGGGACCAGCAGGTCGGCGATCTCCTGGGCGGTCTGGCGCAGGTCGAGGGTGGTCCCGATGCGGGTGCCGGCTTCGGCGAGCAGGGCGAAGCGGGCCCGGGCCCGCTCGGCCTCCAGCTGGGCCCGCTGGCCCTCGGTGATGTCGATGAGGGAGGCGATCAGGCCGAGGGGGCGGCCGCCGCCGTCGAGCAGGGGGGCGTAGGAGCAGGACCAGGTGCGGTCCTGGTCGGGGTCGGCGGGGGTGCGGCCGGTGCGGCGGACGTCGACGACGGCGGTGCCCTGTTCGAGCACCTGGCGCATCGTGTCCTCGAGGGCGGTGGCGTTGACGCCGGGTACGACCTCGGTGAGGCGTTTGCCGAGGTGCTCGGCGGCGGAGACGCCGTTCATCCGGGCGAGGGCGTCGTTGACGCGGAGGAAGCGCAGGTCGGGGCCGAGGGTGGCGAGGCCGATGGGTGACTGGGTGAAGAGGCTCTGGAGGGCGGCGAGGGAGTCCCGCATGCGCAGGACCTCGGAGGTCTCGACGGCGATGAGCATGGCGCCGGTACGGCCCTGGGGGTCGGCGGCGGGCACGATCCACATCTCCATCGCCACCCGGTGGCCGTCGCGGTGGCGCACGGGCAGGGTGCCGACGACGGTTTCGCCGGCCTGGACCCGGCGGGTCAGGTCGTCGGCGAGCTCGCGGTTGGCCTCGGGGACGAGTACGGCGGTGCCGGGGCGGCCGAGGATGTCCTCGGGGCGGTGGCCCAGCAGGTCCTGGGCGGCCAGGGACCACTCCACGACGCGGCCGTCCGCGTCCTCCCGCCACAGGGCGATCGGGAGCAGTTCGCGCAGTACGCCGGCGTACCCGACCGCCGCCGCCGGCGGATCGGGCACCTTGCTCGTCGACTGGTAAGTGTCCAATGCACCGACCTCACCCCGAGGGGGCCTGATTCGTACCGATTCACCCTATCCGAGGGCCCGGCGCGGGGCTCTGCGTCGAGCGCCGGCACCCGGTACGGGCGGCCGGCGGCGGTCGGCGCCGCGGGCGGACGGGCGGGCGGCCGATCGGCGCCGGAGGCCGCACACGGGTCGGCCCGTCGTGGCGATCACCGTACCCGGCTTTCCGGGCCGCGGGAAGCGGCCGGTGCCGCCGCTGACGGGCGGCACGGCGGCGGGCTCCCCGGGGCCGGCGGCGGGCGGCCCCGGTCCGGGGGTGCACGGACCGGGGCCGCACCGGAACGGCGGTCGTCCTCCGACGGCCCCGGACCGGTCGTCCGTCAGAAGTCGACCGCCGCCCGGACATCGGCCCGGCCGACCGACTCCAGTTCCCACATCGTGCAGTAGAGCCTGCGGATGTACTCGATGTCGGCGTTCCGGGCGTGGGCCTCGCGCACCGGGTACATGACCGTCAGCTCGTACGATCTCTCCCGGTTGATGTCGCCTTCCTTGTCACGCCACTGGCCACGGCCCTCCTGGAGGGTCAGCCCGGAAGGAAAGCGCGGCGTGACCACGTCGGCGATGAACTGGTTGAACTCCTCCTCGGTGATGGGCGGGTGCCCGTCGTGCCTGCCCGTACCGAAGTAGAGGTGCGTCGAGATGTACGCACTGCCCGTCGCGGCGGCGTCCGCCTCCGCCGACGCCGCCGAGGCGGTGCGGGTGCCGAGGGAGGCCTGCGACACCGGTCCGCCGAAGGCGAAGAGGAGCGCGGCCGCCGCCAGCAGGCCGGCGGCGGGCGTGGAGATCCTTAAGGGGCGCATGGGGTCGTCCTGTCTGTTCCGTGTGTTGTCCGGTGATCCGCGGACCTGCTGGTCCGCGGCCCCCGCCCGACGGGCGGTTCCGGCTGCCGGTCCTGCGGGGTCCTATGCGGGCAGCGATTCCTGGAGGAAGGCCGCCGCGTCCCGCAGCCGGGCCGGAACGCCCGCGTCACGGCGGAGGGCGCGCGCCGTCCCGCCGAGGGTCTCGGTGGTCCGTACCGACCCGATGGCGGCGGCGCCCGGAGCGACCCTTGCGATCAGCTCCTCCGCCTCGCGCCAGGCCCCTGCGCCCGCGAGGGCCGCGAGCAGCTGCGCCGTGAACAGGTGCCGGTAGGAGGGGCCCGGGGCGGTGGCCGCCCGGTGCAGCAGCGCGATGGCCCGGTCCCAGCGGCGCAGCCTGGCCTGCACCCAGCCCTCGTGGCCCAGCAGTTCGGTCTCGTCGATCCACCAGGCCCAGTGCGGATCCCGGCGGGAGACGCCGTCGAGGAACCGGCTGCGGGCGCGGGACACCAGCTCCAGCGGCTCCCTCCGGCCGCCGAGCAGGGCCGTGGCGTGGGCCTGCCGGATCAGGACGAGGCTCGCGACCCTCGCCGGGAGCGGCCGTGGTCCGCCCACCCGGGCCGCGGCCTCCAGAGCGGCGCGCGGCCGTCCGGTGTGGGCGGTGAGCATGCTGTGGTTCAGCAGGACCAGCCGGGCCGTCCAGCGGTCGCCGCAGAGCTCCGCCAGGGCCAGCGCCCGTGCGTTCATCCGGCGGGCCTGCCGGTAGCGGCCCGCGTCGAAGAGGATCCAGCCGATGACCTCGCTCAGCTCGGCGAGGGCCGCGAGCCGGTCCGGGTCGTACGCGCGCAGGGCCGGCGGGTCGGCCGCCAGTTCAGGGATCCGCCGCACGGCCTCGTGTACGGCGGGCAGGGCGGCCGTCGCGCCGCGCTCCGTGTCCAGGGCCACGAGGCGGCCGATGGTGCGTACGGCGAGCCGGACCGCCGCGTCACGTGCCTCGGCGCCGCCCGGCGGGCCGGCGGGCGCCGTCATGACAGCAGACCGGCGTCGACCCCGCCGGCGCGGCGCTGGCGGAGGTCGTCGAAGGAGGAGGCCACCTTGCTGAGCCAGTCCACCTCGTCGCGGAAGTCCTCGTACGGGGGCCGTACGGGGATGTCGGAGGTGTCGGCCCGCTCGGCGCGCTCGGCCCGCTCCTCGGCCGGGCGGCTCAGGACGGCGCGCACCTGGAGCGCCTCGCCCAGGGGGGAGGTGGGGTCCTCGGGGAGGTCCAGGGAGCGGGCCACGCGGACGAAGTCCTCCAGGGAGAGGGAGGTGCGCAGGATGAGCTGGCCGTCGCGTATCTCGATGACGCGCCGGTAGAGGCGGTAGTGCGGGTCCCGGGGCGGCACCAGGTCGCGCAGCCAGGAGCGCGGCGGGTCCAGCGCGATGTCGGGCGTGGCCTCGTACAGCGCCCACCACAGGGGCCGCAGCCGCAGGTAGGAGCGGTAGCTGCGGGCCCAGCCCCGGGCGCGGGTGATGCGGATCCCCCAGGAGGGGATGGTCCAGCCGGCGATCTGGAGGAGGGCGCCGACGCTGCCGCAGGTCCACTGGATCGGGTCGAGCACGGCCGCGTCGAAGTCCAGGCGGGTCCCGGCGATCTGGATGCCGCGGGTGACGCAGTAGACGAGGATCATGCTGGCGCCGACGGTGACGGTGCGCATGCCGACCTTGAGCCACTGCCGGTTGGCCATCGTCGTGAAGCGCAGCGACAGCCGCACCGTCTCGAACTGGCCCACGGCGCAGATCAGCAGGTAGAAGGACATGTAGAGGGCGTAGCTGCCGTGCTGGATGCTGAGCAGGATCGTGGAGGTGGCCGTCTCCGAGTGCGCCACCGGGCCGACGGCGAAGGAGGCGACGACCAGGACCGCGAGGGCCGCCCCGAAGAACAGGACGCGGCGGCGCGCCATGCGCCGGGCCTCGGCGGGCGGCGAGGACCAGTAGACGAGGACGACCTGCTGCGCGGCGGTCAGCACCACCACGGCGGCCTGGGTGATCAGCGAGGTGATGTTGGGCAGGCCGAAGAAGGCGGAAATGTGCAGCCGGAGCTGGTCCAGGTCGACGAGGAAGCTGATCCCGGAGCACAGGAAGTAGGTGCACAGCGCCCACAGGGCGATGTCGTTCCTCCGGCGCAGCAGGTCCGGGAGCCGGTAGGCGAAGGCCGCGAGGCCCACGAAGGCGCAGACCCACGCGAGGACGGTGTAGATCACGCGGGCCCCTGGTCGGGCCTGCCGAGCCCGCTCTCGATCCGGGCCACGATCTCGGCGGCCTCGTCCGGCACGCCCCAGGCGCGCTCGGTCCAGCGCTTGGTGGCCCGGGCGAGGATCAGCGAGGCCATGGTCTCGGCCTCCTGCTCCTCGTCGTCGCTGTAGCGGGAACGCATCAGCACGCCGCGGACGGCGTCGGGGTCGACGTCCGAGAACAGCCCGCCGGAGCCGTCGGCGTCGGCCGCCGGGGCCTCGGCGGGGCCGCCGAGCTGGTCCAGCTGGACGGATCCGTTGTGGTCGAAGGCGATGTGGGCGAGCTCGTGGGCGATGATGTGTTCCTTGTGCGACGCCGAAGCGGCCTTCTCGAAGGCGATGATGTCGAAGTCATCGGTTTTCAGCCATACGCCGAAGAGATGCCGCTCGGGGAAGGCCGTCGGAATCAAATGGATGGGGCGTCCACGCTGCTCGCTGAGATATGCGTGGAGTTCGTCGATGCCGCATCCGTGCTCCATGCCCCACTGCGCGAGCAGTCCCTCGCAGGTGTGGCGGACCTTCTTGAGACGGCGCCTGAGCCGCCTGTCCTCCGACGCCGGTAACGCGGAGCCAGGTAACTTCATCCCTCAGTCCTCCGGCGAACCCAGCGGTCGGACAATGCGGCCATGATGCCACACCCCAACTCAGCCCTGCGCAAGGCCAGTTCTATCCGGCCATTCGCTCCTGGATTTCATCCGCCCATTCCCCTTGACTACGGGATGACGCGGAGGAAAATTGGTGATACACCGGAATACCGGAAAGAGCCGCACCTCCCTCGGGAGACGTTCCGAGGCCCGCGTGACCCTTGTCCAGGCTCTGGCCAGGCCCCCGGCCGTTCTCGCGGACCACGGGAGCCATCGGCGACGGCGGATGGCTCATGGCACCGGCGGAACGACCGGGGACTGTCACGTCCGGGGGTGCCCGTGGAACGGGTTGCGCGTTCCCTCACTTCCGCGTTCCGCCGCCCGCGTGCCCCCCGGCGCTCTCGCTCCCGACGCCCCCTCGGCTCGTCAGCGGCCCGCCAGCACTCCCCCGATGCCCCGCGCGAGGCAGGGGATCCGGTCGGCCGGGATGCCCGCGATGTTGATCCGCCCGGCGGTGGTCCCGTAGATCGCGTACTCCCGGCGCAGCCGGAGCATCTCGTGCGCCGTCAGCGGCAGCATCGAGAACATGCCCCGCTGCCGTGCGAGCGAACGCGCCTGTGAGCGGTGTCCCATGGCGTCCAGGCGGGCGGTCAGGTCCGCCCGGTTGGCCTCGATCCGGCCGCGCATCGCGTCCAGTTCCGCGCGCCAGAGGTCCCGCAGCCCCGCGTCGTCCAGGATCGTGGTGACGACGGCGGCCCCGTGCTCGGGCGGCATGGAGTACAGGGTCCGGGCGGCGTTCTGCAGGGCCGTCTCGGCGTGCCGCACCGCCCGGGCGGACGCGCCGAGGACGATGGCGCAGCCGGTGCGGTCGCTGTAGAGGCCGAAGTTCTTGGAGCAGCTCACGGCGATGAGCATCTCCGGGACCCGCCCGGCCAGCAGGCGCGTGGCCGCCAGATCGGCCTCCAGCCCGTCGCCGAGTCCGTGGTAGGCGAGGTCGACGAAGGGGACCCAGCCGTTGCGGGCCGCCAGCTCCGCCAGCGCCTCCCAGTCCTGCGGCGCGGGGTCGGCGCCGGTCGGGTTGTGGCAGCACCCCTGGAGCAGGACGACGTCGTCGCGCCGCGCCCCCGCGAGGTCGCCCAGGACCCCGGCGGCGTCGAAGCCGCCCTCGGCGTCGCACCAGCCGAAGGTACGGACCTCCAGGCCCGCGGCCTCCAGGATGGGGCGGTGGTTGACGTAGGCGGGGTCGCTGATCCACACCGTGGTGCCCGGGCGGGTCCGGCAGATCAGGTCGGCGAGCAGGCGCAGCGCGCCGGAGCCGGCGACGGTCTGCACGGCCGCGGCGCGGTCGGACGGCCCCTGCGGGCCGAGGACCAGGTCCAGCAGGGCCCGGTTGAAGGCGGCGTTGCCGGAGAGCCCGCGGTACTCCTTGGACTCGGAGCGCTCGGCGAGGCGTATCTCGGCCTCGCGGACGGCGGCCATGACCGGGGTGCGGCCGGTGTGGTCGCGGTAGACGCCGAGGACCAGGTTCAGCCGCTCGGCCCGCTCGTCGGAGCCGAACTCGTAGGTCAGGTCCCACAGCGGGTCGGTGGGCGGCGGGGGAAGGAGCTCAAGCATCTGCGGGGACCTCGGGGCGGGGACGCGGACGGACGGGGGGACGGGGAGGGACGGGTGTACGGCGCCGGTTGGCCAGCACCACCCCGGCGGTGATCAGCGGTACGCCGATCAGCACGGCCGGGGTCGGGGACTCGCCGAGGACGGGAATGGCGAGGAGGACGACGGCGACGGGGCTGAGGCTGCCGACGACGGAGCTGCGCTCGGCGCCGAGCCGGCGGATGGCGAAGGCGTACAGCAGGCCCGCGCACAGCCCGACCCCGAGCCCCTGCACCACGAGGAAGGTGACGATGTCGCCGCCCGTGGCGTGCGCGAGGCCGGTCGGGAGGACTCCGGTCAGTACCAGCAGCCCGATCACGGTGAAGGAGGGCAGGCACAGCAGCCCGATCGACCCGACGGGGTCGAGGTCCACGTCCCGCAGCCCCACCGTGTACAGCGCCCACAGGCCGCTGGCCACCAGGAGCGTGCCCGCTCCCTCCAGGACGTCGGTGTCGACGGGGACGACGTACCGCCAGACGAGGGCGGCCACCCCGGCCGCGATCAGCGCGAGCCCGGCCACCTGCGTGCCCCTGGGCAGTCCGTGGCCCCGGGCGGCCATCAGCGCGGCGACGAAGAGCGGGACCATGCCGGGGACGATCGAGCCGACGAAGGCGGCCGAGGTCAGGGACCCGCCGTGCATGGCGGCGAGGAAGAACGGCACCCCGGCCCCGCAGACGATCTTGATGGCGGCGGCCGGCTTCACGGCGGCGATACGGCGCCTGCGCCGCCACAGGGCCGGCAGCAGGACGAGGAGCGGGACGCCGAAGCGCAGCAGGGCCGCGTCGGCGGGCTCGAGGGTGGAGGCGCTCAGGCCGCGCGCGCTGAGCGCGAAGGCCGCCCAGATCGCCACGGTCACCAGCAGCGCGGCCATCCCCCGGGCCTGCGGTGACGGTCCGCGCCGGCGGGGGTTTCCGGCCGGCGGGACCGCCGTGTCGTGAGGCGCGGCCGCGCCGGTGGTGTTGGTCGCGACCAAGGAATCTGCTCCAGCCTGTGAGAGCGGGCCGGTCCGGCCCGTTCCCGGGCAACGTTAGGGCTTGTGCCGGGGCAGCCGATTGCCAGTTCTGTTGCTCGGACATACGTTTGGGGCAGGATCTGCCAAGGAATGGCGGAGAAGCCCCAGGAGCAGCCGTGGACGCGGTCGATCTGCAGATCATCCGGGAGTTGCAGGCCGACGGCCGCCTCTCCAACCAGGACCTCGCGGACCGCGTCCGCCTCTCCCCCTCCCCCTGCCTGCGCCGGGTCCGCCGGCTGGAGGAGGCGGGCCTGATCCGCGGCTACACGGCGGTGGTGGACCAGGTGTCCTTCGGGCTCCCGATCACCGTCTTCGTACGCATCCGCCTGGAACGGCACACGGCGGAGGCCGTCGCCCTGTTCGAGGAGCACGTCGCGGTCATCGAGCACATCCAGGACTGCTATCTGATGGCGGGCAGCAGCGACTACCTGCTCCGGGTGGTCATCGAGGACCTGGAGGCGTACGAGTCCCTGGTGCGCCACCGCATCCACGCCATCCCCGGAATCGCGTCGATCGAGTCGAGCTTCGCGTACGGCAGCGTGAAGCAGTCCCGTACCTATCCGCGCCCCACCCCTGGGGGCCGCGGGCGGTGACCCGCGGTTCCCGTACCGGAGCCGGATCAGCGGAGCCGGCGCGCGAACACCTCGTAGGCGGCGGCGTCGAAGAGGACGAAGCGGACCTCCTCCACCGACGTGCGGGCGGTCCGCACGGTTTCGACCGCGATGCGGGCGCCGTCGTCCATCGGCCAGCCGTAGATGCCGGTGGAGATCGCCGGGAAGGCGACCGTACGGGCGCCCAGTTCATCGGCGACGCGCAGCGATTCGCGGTAGCAGGAGGCCAGGAGCTCGGAGCGGTCCTCGTCGCGGGACCAGACCGGGCCGACGGTGTGGATGACGTGCCCGGCGGGCAGCCGGCCGGCGGTGGTGGCGACGGCCCGTCCGGTCGGCAGTCCCTTGCCGTAGTGGGAGCGGCGCAGGTCCTGGCAGGCGGCCAGGATCTCGGGGCCGCCGCGCCGGTGGACGGCGCCGTCCACTCCCCCGCCGCCGAGCAGCGAGGAGTTGGCCGCGTTGACGATCGCGTCGGCCTTCTCGGCCGTGATGTCGCCCTGGACGAGGGTGATGCGTACCATCAGCCGGCCTTTCGCAGGTGCCGCCAGACCGCCTTGGCGGCGTTGTGGCCGGACATGCCGTGCACGCCGGGGCCCGGCGGGGTCGCCGAGGAGCAGAGGAAGACCGCGGGGTGGGCGGTGGTGTACGGGGACAGGGTGAGCTTGGGCCGGAGCAGGAGCTGCAGGCCGGAGGCGGCGCCGCAGGCGATGTCCCCGCCGACGTAGTTGGGGTTGCGGGCCGCGAGCTGCGGCGGGCCCGCCGTGGCGCGGGCCAGCACCAGGTCGCGGAAGCCGGGGGCGAAGCGCTCCAGCTGCCGTTCGACGGCTTCGGTGAGGTCTCCGTCCCAGCCCGAGGGGACGTGGCCGTACGCCCAGAAGACGTGCTTGCCCTCCGGTGCCCGGCCGGGGTCCACCAGGCTGGGCTGGGCGGTGATGAGGAAGGGGGTGCGCGGGGCGCGGCCGCCCGAGGCCAGCTGGAGGGCGGCGTCGATGTCGCGGCTGCCGGGGCCGATCTGGACGGTGCCGGCCCTGCGGGCGGCCTCGGCGGTCCAGGGGACGGGGCCGTCGAGGGCGTAGTCGAGCTTGAAGGCCGCCGCACCGTACCGGTAGCCGTCGTACGCCCGGCCGAGGCGGGCGATCCGGGCCAGTGCGGTCGGCGAGGTGTCGAAGACGTAGGCGCGGGCGGGGGGCAGGTCGTCGAGCCGCTTGACCTCGAAGCCGGTGTGGAGGGTGCCTCCGAGGTGCGTCAGGTAGCCGGCGAGGGCGTCGGAGACGGACTGCGAGCCGCCGCGCGGCATCGGCCAGCCGCCGGCGTGCGCGGCGAGGGCGAAGACCAGGCCGACGGCGCTGGTGGCGATCCCGTTCAGCGGGGCCATGACGTGCGCGACGAGTCCGGCGAACAGGGCGCGGGCACGGTCGTCGTGGAAGCGGCGCAGCAGCCAGGTGGAGGGCGGCAGTCCGGCCAGGCCGAAGCGGGCCAGGGTGAGGGGGTCCCGGGGCAGGGCGGTGTTGGGCAGGGACATGAAGTCCCGGGCGAGGGTGTCCCATCTGCCGAGGAACGGCTCCACCAGCCGCCGGTACGCGCCCGCGTCGCGCGGCCCGAGTGAGGCCGCCGTCTCCGCCACGGAACGGGCGAGCACGGCTGCCGTGCCGTCGTCGAAGGGGTGCGCCATGGGCAGCGGGGCGTGCAGCCACTCCAGCCCGTAGCGCCCCAGCGGCATGGTCGCGAACACCGGGGAACCGGCGCCGAGCGGGTGCACCGCGGAGCAGGGGTCGTGCCGGAACCCGGGGAGGGTCAGCTCCTCGGTGCGGGCGCCGCCGCCGATCGTCCCGGCGGCCTCGAAAACGGCCACCGAGTGCCCCCGGCGGGCGAGTTCGACGGCGGCCGTCAGGCCGTTGGGCCCCGCCCCCACCACGACTGCGTCGAGAATCGACGGCACTGACAACAGCTCCTTCGTCCGGCGACGGCCACTGCCTCCAGCCTAGGCCCTGCCGTCGGAGCCCCTCCCGCGGCCATCGCCGGGAGGTGCTCCGCGGGCCCCGGCGTCCGGCGCGGCGGCTACGCGCCCCGCAGCAGTTCGCGGACGCGGACCGCGGTGGCCTCGTCGCGGCCGATCGCGAACGGGAGGGCGTTGTCCCGGTCCACCCGGAAGGGGACCCCGTCGACGGTGCTCTGTGCACCGCCCGCCTCGGCGACCAGCAGCAGGCCGGCCGCGTGGTCCCAGGCGGAGGGCCAGGTGAAGGCCAGCGCGTCCATCTCCCCGCGCGCCACCTTCAGGTACTCCAGACCCGCCGAACCGCACGGGCGGGCGGCGACGCCGGGCACGTCGAGCCGGGCCAGGTTCCGCCGGTCCTCCTCGGACGTGTACAGCGGGTGCGCGGTCGCCACGCGCAGCTCGGCGCCGGGCTCGGGCGAACCGCTGTGGATCCGCTCGCCGTTGACGTACGCGCCCTGCCCGCGTACGGCGGTGGCCATCTCGTCCAGGGCCGGGGCGAAGGTCCAGGAGGCGAGGATCTCGCCGCGCAGGGCGAGCGCCACCAGGGTGCAGAAGCCCGGATCGCCGTTGACGAACTGCCGGGTGCCGTCGACCGGGTCGACGATCCACACGGGGGCGTCGGCGCGCAGTGCCCCGTAGACGTTCGGGTCGGCGTGCACGGCCTCCTCGCCGACCACGGCGGAGCCGGGAAGCAGGCGGGTCAGGGAGGCGGTGAGGTGTTCCTCGGCCTTCCGGTCGGCGACGGTCACGAGGTCGTGCGGGCCGCTCTTCTGGTCCACCTCGTGCTCGGCGAGCTGCCGGAACCGGGGCATGATCTCCACCGCCGCGGCCTTGCGGACGGCTTCGTCGACAGCGGACAGGTCAAGGGCCGGAAATTCATCGATCATGCCCCCAGCAAAGCACGTGAGGCTGACAAACCCATCGCCGTTTCCGGTCGGCGTTCCGTACGCGGGGGTGCTGTCCGGTGAACCGCGGCGGGCCGAACCCGCGCCCCGCCCGCCCCGTCGGCCCCGTCGGCCCCGTCGGCCCCGTCGGCTCCGCGTCAGGCTTCTTTGACCGCCGCCTCCACCAGGGCGCGGGCCGCCCAGGTGATGGCCTCCTGTTCGGCCTCCGGGCCGAGGCCGCGGACGTCGCGCAGGGCGATCTGCGCCTCCCAGCCGACCACCATGGTCAGGGCCGAGACCAGGCGGCGGAAGGGCTCCTCGTCGAGGGTCCCGCGCAGTGGCGCGCAGGCCTCCTCCAGCCATTCGATCCGGCGCTGGGTCCGACGGGGGCCGGCCGGCTCCCCGCCGTCGTCGCGGGTCGGGGGGTCGACGGTCAGCCGGATCAGCCTGCGACCGAGGGCGAGGGACTGCGGCGAGTACTTCAGCAGCGTCCGGACGAGGGCGTCCACCCGGCCCGCCGCGTCGCCGGCCAGCGCGGGGTCGTTCAACGCCTCTTCGACCGGGGGCTCGTTGAGGGCGCCGACGGTCGCGTCGATCAGCAGGTGGTCGAGGCTCGGGAAGTACGCGTAGACCGTGCGGCGCGACACGTCGGCGGCGGCCGCGATCTCGTCGATGGACGGCGTGGCTCCGCCGGCGCTCAGCCTCGCGGCCGCGTCGACGATCGCCTTGCGGGTGCGGCGGCGCTGCGCTTCGCGCCCCCCGCCGCGGCGGGCCGGCTCCTCAGGGGGCATCGCGTCCTGTCTTCCCTCGGGCCGGCGAGCGGGGCCGGCGCACGGTTTTGACGGTGACTCACACGCGGAGTATATCCAGGTGCAATGACTGCATGAGAGTGCAGTCATTGTGCCGCGCAGCACCGCCCGTACGGGAATCCGTCCCGTATCGCCGAGAACTCGAACGGTCCCGAGGCCTGGTCAAAGCTGCCGCGCGTGCGCAAGGATGCCGCTTCCGCACCACGCGGCCGCTCTATTCTCCGCCATCCCGTACCCCTCACAGGAGGATGTCCATGCCCCGCACACCCCGCGGGTTCACCGCGACGGCCACCGCCGCCGTGGCACTCCTCGGTCTCGCCGTCCCCGCCTCGGCCACCACGTCCGGGCCCGCGAACCCCCTTTCCCAGGCCCGCGTGTTCATGGTCAACCCCGTGCAGTCGTCCGGCGACCAGACCCTCACCGACGCCAAGGACTCCGCCGGCGCGATACCGGCCTCCGCCTACGCGACGGCCGCGCTGCGCAACCTCGACGGCAGCGGCGGCCTTTCGGGCAAGTGGGCCGCGGTCCGGTCGGAGACCGGTACGCCCGCGTCGGTCGCCGCCGCCGGGGGCTACAACCGCTCCGACGACCAGTTCGAGCAGGTCATGGCCTACTTCTGGGTCAACGAGGCGCAGGAGTACCTCCAGAGCCTCGGCTTCGGCAGCGAGCTGCCCGGCGCCAACGACCGCGTCCAGCCGGTCCGCATCAACCAGTGGGGCGCCGACAACTCCTACTTCACCGACAAGAAGGCCGAGATCCGCTTCGGCAAGGGCGGTGTGGACGACGCCGAGGACGCCGAGGTCATCCTCCACGAGTACGGGCACGCCGTGCACCACGCGCAGGTCCCCGGCTTCGGCAGTTCCCCCGAGGCCGGGGCGATCGGCGAGGCCTTCGGCGACTACCTGGCCGTGGAGGTCGGCGACCACGCCGCCGCCGCGTACGGCTGGCCCCGGGTCGCGGACCGGGCGTGCGTCGCCGACTGGGACTCGGTCCCGTACAGCGCCGCCCCGCACTGCCTGCGCCGCATCGACGGGACGAAGGTGTACGAGGACCGGGTGGGCGAGGTCCACGCCGACGGTGAGATCTGGTCCCGCGCCCTGTTCGACATCCGCGGCGCCCTCGGCGCCAGGACCGCCGACCGCATCATCGTGAACGCCCAGTTCCGGTTCGCCCCGGACACCGGCTTCCGGGAGGCGGCGCTGGCCACGATCGACACCGCCCGGAGCATGTACGGACAGAGCGCGGCGGACGCCGTCCGTGCCGCGTTCAAGGACCGCCGGATCCCCGGGGTCCAGTAGGCCCGATCCGCCCGGCGCCCGCCGCACCGGGGGCGGGCGCCGGAATGCTCCGGTTTCGGTCGTTGACCGGACACCGATCCCCGCTCCCCGGACAACAGCAGGTCAAATTATTGTTGCGTACCTGTCATCGGCTGGCTTCTCTCTGGCAATCTCCGTGGCGTCCCCCACGACACCAGGAGAGCGAGTGACCCACCCCATGTCCTCTTCCCCCACCTCTCGCAACCGCACCCGGATGCTGCGCACCGCCGCCGTCGTCGCCTCGGCCGCGATGGTCGCGGTCGCGGCCCAGAGCGGCACGGTCAGCGCGGCAGCCGAACGGGAGGCGGGCGCGACCGCCCTCACTCTCTCGTCCGGCGCCCGCGCCCAGGCGATATCCGCCGCGCAGAGCGAGGCGGCGACCACCGCCCGCGCCATCGGCCTCTCCGACGGGGAACGCCTCGTGGCGCGGGACGTCATCAAGGACGCCGACGGCACGGTGCACACCCGGTACGAGCGCACCTACGCCGGACTCCCGGTCCTCGGCGGCGACCTGGTGGTCCACCAGAAGAAGGACGGCAGCCGCAAGACGACCAAGGGCACCGAGGCCCGCATCGCCCCGGCGGCCGCACGCGGCCTGAAGGCCGCTCCCGCCGGCGCCCGTCAGGTCGTGTGGGCCGCCACCGGCACGCCGGTCTTCGCCTACGAGTCCGTCGTCACCGGCACCGAGCCCGACGGCACTCCCAGCGAGCGCCACGTCATCACGGACGCCGCGACGGGGGCCGAGCTCTACGCGTACGAGGCCATCCACACCGGGACCGGCACCAGCGGCTACTCCGGCACCGTCCCCCTCGGCACCACGCAGAGCGGATCCGCGTACAGCCTGACCGACGCCGCGCGCGGCAGCCACAAGACCTACGACCTGAACGGCGCGGCCTCGACCGCGACCGGCACCCTCTTCACCGACGCCGACGACGCATGGGGCGACGGCACCCCGTCCAACCGGCAGACCGCCGCCGTCGACGCCCACTACGGCGCGGCCGTCACCTGGGACTTCTACAAGTCCGAGCTCGGCCGCAACGGCATCGCCGGCGACGGCAAGGCCGCGTACTCCCGCGTCCACTACGGCAACGCCTACGTCAACGCGTTCTGGTCCGACAGCTGCTTCTGCATGACCTACGGCGACGGCGCGAACAACCAGAAGCCGCTCACCTCACTGGACGTCGCGGGCCACGAGATGAGCCACGGCCTGACGGCGGCCACGGCCAAGCTGAACTACAGCCGCGAGTCGGGCGGCCTCAACGAGGCGACCAGCGACATCCTCGGCACCTCGGTGGAGTTCTTCGCCAACAACTCCGCCGACGCCGGCGACTACCTCATCGGCGAGAAGATCGACATCCGTGGCAACGGCACGCCGCTGCGCTACATGGACAAGCCCAGCAAGGACGGCGTCTCCGCCGACTACTGGTCCAAGACCGTCGGCCGGCTGGACGTCCACCACTCCTCCGGCGTCGGCAACCACTTCTTCTACCTGCTCTCCGAGGGCAGCGGCGCCAAGACGGTCAACGGGGTGTCCTACGACTCCCCGACCTACGACGGCTCCACCGTCGCCGGGATCGGCCGTACCAAGGCGTACAAGATCTGGTACAAGGCGCTCTCCACCTACATGACCTCGACCACCAACTACGCGGGCGCGCGCACCGCGACCCTCCAGGCGGCGGCCGACCTCTACGGCACCTCCGGCCCGGAGTACCAGCAGGTGGCGGCCGCCTGGAAGGCCGTCAACGTCAACTGACCCACCCCGGGGGGGGGGGGGGGGGGGGGGGGGGGGGGGGGGGGGGGGGGGGGGGGGGGGGGGGGGGGGGGGGGGGGGGGGGGGGGGGGGGGGGAGGGGGTGTGGGGGGGGGGGGGGGGGGGGGGGGGGTGGAACTCATC
>NZ_JBVHWK010000005.1:199936-215054 GCF_055569445.1 Streptomyces sp. NPDC029122
GCCGCCCTCCACCCCCCCCCCCCCCCCCCCCCCCCCCCCCCCCCCCCCCACCCCACCCCCCCCCCCCCCCCCCCCCCCCCCCCCCCCCGCCCCGACGCTCCCGTGTCACGGCTGCAGCGAGCCTTGGAACACTCCTCGGTATGGGAGATCCAGTCGAGATCACGCCTTACGACCCCGCTTGGCCGGCCATGTTCGCCCAGTGGGGCGTGGGCCTACGTGCAGCCCTCGGTGATACTGCGGTCCGTATCGACCACATCGGGTCCACCTCGGTGCCTGGGCTGGCAGCCAAGCCGGTGATCGACATCCAGATCTCAGTCACATCGCTGGAGCCGGCCGAAGAGTTCCTGGGCCCGCTCACCGGCATGGGCTGCGTGTACCGGGCGGACAACCCCGAACGGACCAAGCGGTACTTCCGGGAACCGCCGGGCCAGCACCGCACGCACGTGCACGTGCGACAGCTGGGCACCTTCTCCCAGCAGTTCCCCCTCCTGTTTCGCGACTACCTCCGCTGCCACACGTCTGCCGCGACCGAGTACGCAGCAGCCAAACGGCGCTGCGCGGCCCACTTCCGTCACGACCGGCCCGGCTACGTCCAAGCGAAAGACGACTTCGTATGGGACATCATCCGACGCGCTGACGCATGGGCCCAGCACACCGGTTGGATCGCCGGTCCCAGTGACGCCTGAACTTCCCGTCACGGGACGTCCTTTGGCCGCCCGTGGCCGCGGGCCCGGGTGCTCCCGTTGGCGCGGCCGTGGTGGCTGTAGTCGTAGCCGCCCACTGGGTTCATGGGCGAACCCCGCGTCAGCGTCCTGGAGCTCGACCCCGCGCTCAAGGCGCTGACGACGGGCAGCTGAGGACGGGTCAGTCGTGCGCAGGACCCTCCAGGTTCTGGGTGAGCCACTGCAGGGTGTGCGGGATCATCTTCTTGAAGTCCGAGGTGAGGTGCTTGCCGCCGGGCTGCTCGTAGTACTCGATGGACACCGGCTGGGCCGCCTTGACCATCCACCTCTTGACGACGCCCTTCTCGTAGGCGTCGGCACCGCCGGCCGTGACCAGCATCTTCACGTCGGCCTTGCCCTGGGTGACCAGCTGGTCGGGGCTGTTGGCCGCCTTCTCCGCGTCGTGTCCCTGCCACAGGCGCGAGTCCGGGATGAAGTAGCCGTCGATCGGCACCGCGGCCTTGTAGACGTCCGGGTACTGCAGAGCGAGCTTGGCGCTGCAGAACCCTCCGGTGGAGGCGCCCATGACGCCCCAGCTGTCGCGGCCCTTCAGGGTACGGAAGTTGGCGCGGACCCAGTCCGGGATGTCTTGGGTCATCCAGGTCGCCATCTTGGGCTGGCCGGGGATGTCCGAACAGTCCAGCGCCTTCTTCTCGTCGCCGCTGAAGTTCTGCACCGGCATGACCATGATGAAGGGATGGGCCTTGCCCTCCTTGGCCAGCCGCACGTCCTCCTCCTGGATCGGCAGCTCGCTGCCGGCCCAGGTGTTGTAGCCGTTGCTCTGACCGCCCGCGTACAGGGTCAGCACCGGAAAGCCGGTCTTGACGTATTTCGGGTCGTGGTACTCGGGAGGGAGCCAGACCCACACCTGGCCGGTCACACCGGACTTCGGGCCGACCAGTCTGGTCGTCATGATCGGGCCGACGGCGGTGTCCCGGGCCTTGGTCATGGCGGCGGCCGGACCGGCCGGCATCTGCACCTTCCCGGCCGCAGAGGGGGAAGGGACCGCGGCGGTCGGGCCGGTCGCCGCCGCCGAGCTGTTCGTCCCCTTCTCACCCTTGGTGCTCTGGCAGCCCGCGAGCGCGACGGCCAGGGCCACGGCGGTGGCGCCGGTCACGACGGCACGGGAACGGGAACGCTGTCCAAACACGGCGAGAACTCTCCAGAGCGCTGGGCGAAACGCCCTGTACGGAAGCGCACCTGCAGCAGCCTTGCGACAGGGCACGCGATGGGCGGGTTGCGCCGCCGTGGAATCCTAACCTGGTCTATCCGGGTTATCGGACAACCCTCAGGTCAGCTGCCGCGACGGCCCGCACGCCTGCGCAGACGCGGGATCAAGGCAACGATTCCGGGTCCTGCGGACCGAGCCCGCAACCGGCTCGGGCGCGGCTCACGCGGCGGCCGTCCGCCGAAGTTGGACAGGGACGACTAACAAGCAGCGGCACGCGGTCGAGTGCGGGGTCAACCGCCTCAAGCGCCACCGGGCCGTCGCCACCAGGTACGACGAACTCACGGTCCGATACGAGTGACAGTGCTGGTCGCGGCCATAAGTGAGGGGCTGTGAACAGCACTTTCACAACGCACCCTACCGGGCGGCATCCTCCGGCAGGAGGACGCGCAGATCTTCCAGGGTCGCTTCGCGGCCGGTCCGTTCGAGGGCGGCGATGCGGCGGGCGTGGGCGCTCTTGACCTCGTCGAAGAGCTTTCTGACCTCGCGGGCGTTGCCTTGGGCGAACCTCTCCGGGTCGGCGGCGATCTGGGCGCGGAGCGCCTGGAGAGTGGCGTCCGGAGTTTCGAAGCCGGAACGCTCCGCGTGGCGGGCCAGGATGGTGAGCAGTTCTTCAGGGCTGTAGGCGGGGAAGCTCACGGTGGCCGAGAACCGGGAGGCCAAGCCGGGGTTGACGTCGAGGAAGGCCGCCATCTCGTCGGTGTAGCCGGCGGCGATCACGACCACCTCGTCCCGGTGGTCCTCCATCAGCTTCACCAGGGTGTCGATCGCCTCCTGCCCGAAATCGTGTCCCGTTCCGCCCGGGCGGGCCAGGGTGTAGGCCTCGTCGATGAACAGGACGCCGCCGCGGGCGCGTTCGAACTGCTCGGCGGTCTGGAGGGCGGTGCTCCCGACGAACCGGCCGACCAGGTCGCTGCGGGACACCTCGACCACCTGGCCGCGGGCCAGGACGCCGAGGGCGGCGAGCAGGGAGCCGTACAGGCGGGCGACCGTGGTCTTGCCGGTGCCGGGCGGGCCGGAGAAGATCAGGTGGCTCGGCATCGGGTCGGCGGGAAGGCCTGCCTCGCGGCGTCGCCGGGTGGTGATGATCAGGTCGGTCAGGTCGCGGATCTCCGCCTTGATCGCCTCCAGCCCGACCATGGCCGAGAGCTCGCCGAGGATCGTGTCCAGCTGCCCGGAATCCCTGGCCTCCGCGAACCGTGCGCCCAGTCCGCGGTCGACGACGCCGTCCAGGTCCTCGGGCAAGAACAGGACCAGTTCCCCGGGTGAGGGGGTGTCCTCGCGGTCGGCCAGCCTGAGTGCCTGCTGTTCGAGGGCGGCCTCGAAGATCCGCCGGGCCTCCCGTCCGTTGCCGAAGGTCTCGGTGCGCCGGGCCTGCCGGAAGTGGGCCGCCAGCGCCGCCCGGGTCGGCTCGGCGAGCTGGAAGCCGTACTGCCCGGCCAGTCCCTCGAAGATGCCGACCAGCTCGTCCGGGCTGTAGTCCTCGAACTCGATGGTCCGGGAGATCCGCGACTGCAGGCCCGGGTTGGCGGACAGGAATTCGCGCATCTCGGCCGAGTAGCCCGCGAAGACCACGACCACCTCCTCCCGGTGGTCCTCCAGCAGCTTGACCAGCGTGTCGATCGCCTCCTGGCCGAAGTCGGTTCCGGTGCCGAACCGGCGGGAGAGGGTGTAGGCCTCGTCGATGAACAGCACGCCGCCACGGGCCCTGTTGAAGACCGCGGTGGTCATCGCGGTCGTCTCGCCCAGGTGCGACCCGACCAGGTCGGCGCGGGAGACCTCGGTGAAATGGCCGCCGGCGACCACGCCCAGCGCGGCCAGCAGCCGGCCGTAGACGCGCGCGACGGTGGTCTTGCCGGTACCCGGGGAACCGGAGAACACCATGTGCCGGCCGATCACCGGCCCTTCGGGCAACCCCGCCGCCCGGCGCTGCTCGGCGACCCGCAGGAACTTGACCAGCTTGCGGATCTCGTCCTTGACCTCCCGCAGCCCGACCATGGCGTTCAGCTCGGCGAGGAGGCCGTCCACCGCCTCGGCCGTCACGGGCGTCTCCGCCCCGGCGGGCTCGGTCCGTGCAGGCGCCGCAGACGACGGAACCGAGGCCTGCTCCGACCCGGCCGGCCCCACGGGCGGGACGCCCAGGCGGTCTTCGGCCTTGTTGCCCTCCGCCACCAGTTCCCGGATCTCGACATGCGAGGCCTGTGCGGTGACGATCCCCGGGCCGTCCGTGTCGGTGACCTTGCAGCCCTGCAGCACCACCCGCGCCCCGGCGTCGACGCCGATGCCGACCCGGCCGTTGCGTGCCACCAGGGCTCCGTGCATGACCAGGGAGCCGTCGGCCGTGACACCCACTCCGATGTCGGACTCCGAGACCGTTCCCCTGACCAGGGTCGTCCTGCCCCCGTCTCCGGCCAGGATCCCGTACGAGCCGGCCCCCACGACTTCGCAGTCGGTGAGGGTGGCCGTCGACCGCTCGTCCGCCAAGGCCCCGTTGCGTTTGGCGTCCCTGACGGTCATCCGGGAGGCGGTCAGGTTGCCGGAGGTCGTGCACCAGACGCCGTCGGCCGCCGACTCCGCGACGAGGAGGCCCTGGACATCGGCCTGCCCGCTGTCGCGCACCACCAGACCACACTGGGTCGAACGGTGGATCTCGCTGGCACGGATGGTGGCCTGCGCATGCTCCCGCACCAGGATCCCCGCCTGTCCGGTCTCCTCGATCCGGCACTGTTCGATCAGTGCGTTGACCCCCGAGGCCACGAGGATGCCGTGATCCGCGGCCCCTTGCACCCGGGTGTTGCGGACGCTGACCCGGCTGCCGTCCCGCAGAGCGATACCGCAGAGGGCGGAGCCGATCACCGAGCTCTCCTCGATCAGGCCGGCGGCATCGGAGTAGACGACGGCTCCCTCACGTACGGTGCTGCGCTGCAGGAAGAGCTCGGCCCCGCCCCAGGCGCTTACGGCGGTGCCGGACTTGGCGAGGAGCTCACAGTCCTCCACCACCGCCGTACCGCCCACCGCGTTCAGCGCCCGTCCCGTCTCGTGCCAGTTGCGCAGGACCAGGCCCCGCAGCGTCATGTGGCCTTCCGCCTGGAAGTTGTACGCGGCGGCCCCGTCGATGACGACCGATCCGCGTCCGCCGAGCGCGTTGACGGCGACCGTGCCCCAGCAGCGGAGCGGCTCGGTCCGGTAGTGGCCCGGCGCGACGTCGATCAGGACCGGTCCGGCCGGCACGTGCGCCGCGAGCGCATCGGCGATCGTACGCAGACCCCTCGGGTCCGTCTGCGAAACCAGCAACCTGTACATGACCACCCCGTTGACCGCGACGACCCGCGCTCCTGATCGTATGTCAGGAGGCGGGCGACGAAACGGCCGGTCCGGTGCAGCGGGTCGTCACCCGGCGAGTGCCGGAATGATCTGCGCTCCGTAGGCGTCGATCACGGCCTCCCGCGCGTCGTGCATGTCGTAGACCGCGAACTGGGTGACCCCCAGATCGCGCAGCACCTTCAGCTTCTCGACGTGGGCTTCGGCCGGCCCGATGAGGCAGAACCGGTCGACCACCTCGTCCGGCACGAACGCCGTGTCGGGATTGCCGGCGCGGCCGTGGTGGCTGTAGTCGTAGCCCTGGCGGGCCTTGATGTACTCGGTGAGGGCGTCCGGGACCATGCCCGAGTGCTCGCCGTAGCGGGAGACCAGGTCGGCGACGTGGTTGCCGACCATGCCGCCGAACCAGCGGCACTGGTCCCGGGCATGGGCCAGGGCCTGGGGCGAGTCGTCGGCCGTGACGTACGCGGGGGCGGCCACGCAGATGGTGATCGCGTCCGGGTCGCGGCCGGCCTTGGCCGCGGCGGCGCGGACCGCCTTGATCATCCACTCCGTGAGGAAGGGGTCGGCGAGCTGGAGGATGAACCCGTCCGCCTTCTCCCCCGCCAGTGCGAGTGCCTTCGGCCCGTACGCGGCCATCCAGACGGGGAGTTCGCCGTCCTTGATCCACGGGATGCGGACCGGGTTGCCGTCGACGAGCGCTTCGCGGCCCTCGGCGAGGTCGCGGATGACGTCGATGGCCTCGCCGAGGCGGGCCAGGGTGTTGGGGGCGCGCCCGGCGACGCGCATCGCGGAGTCGCCGCGGCCGATGCCGCAGACGGTGCGGTTGCCGTACATGTCGTTGAGGGTGGCGAAGGTGGAGGCGGTGACCTCCCAGGTGCGGGTGCCCGGGTTGGTGACCATGGGGCCGATGTGGAGCTTCTGGGTGTTGGCGAGGATCTGGCTGTAGATCACGAACGGTTCCTGCCAGAGCACGGCCGAGTCGAAGGTCCAGCCGTAGCGGAAGCCGTTGCGCTCCGCGCGCTTCATCAGGCTGACGACCTGGGAGGCCGGCGGGTCGGTCTGCAGGACGAGGCCGAAGTCCATAGGCGGGCTGCTCCTTGCTGGGGAGTGCGGGTGCCGGGGCGGACTGCCCCGGCACCCCCTAGAGGTACTGGCAGGTGGAGCGGTGGACGAAGACTCCGTGGCCGGCCCGTCCGGTGAACTCGCGGCGGTCGATGACCAGTTCACCGCGGGAGAGGACGGTGTCGACGCGTCCGGTGATCCGCTTGCCCTCGTACGCCGAGTAGTCCACGTTCATGTGGTGCGTCTCGGCGGAGATGACCTGCTCGGCGTGCGGATCGTAGAGGACGATGTCGGCGTCGGAGCCCGGCGCGATGGTGCCCTTCTGCGGGTAGAGGCCGAACATCCGGGCCGGGGTCGCGCACGCGATCTCGATCCAGCGGCGGCGGCTGATGTGCCCGTCCAGGACCGCCTGGTGCAGGAGGTCCATGCGGTTCTCCACCCCCGGCAGCCCGTTCGGGATCTTCGAGAAGTCGCCCCGGCCCAGTTCCTTCTGGCCGCGGAAGCAGAAGGGGCAGTGGTCGGTGGAGACCACCTGGAGGTCGTTGGTGCGCAGGCCGCGCCAGAGCGCCGCCTGGTGCTCGCGCGGCCTCAGCGGGGTGGAGCAGACGTACTTGGCGCCCTGGAAGTCGGGCTCGGCGAGGTTGTCGGTGGACAGGAACAGGTACTGCGGGCAGGTCTCGCCGAAGACCGGCAGGCCCTTGTCCCGGGCCGCGGCCAGCTCCGCGACCGCCTCCTCCGCCGAGACGTGGACCACGTAGAGCGGGGCTCCGGCGACGCGGGCGAGCTGGATGGCGCGGTGGGTGGCCTCGGCCTCCAGGAGCACCTTGCGGACCTCGCCGTGGTGGCGGGGGTCGGTCTCCCCGCGCGCCAGGGCCTGTTCGATGAGCACGTCGATCGCGATGCCGTTCTCGGCGTGCATCATGATCAGCCCGCCGTTGGCGGAAGCCCGCTGCATGGCCCGCAGGATCTGCCCGTCATCCGAGTAGAAGACCCCCGGATACGCCATGAACAGTTTGAACGAACTCACGCCTTCCTCGACGAGTCCGTCCATCTCCTTGAGCGTGTGCTCGTTCACGTCCGACACGATCATGTGGAACGCGTAGTCGACCGCGCATTTCCCGTCGGCCTTCTCGTACCAGGTGTCGAGCCCCTCGCGCAGCGAGCGGCCCACGCTCTGCACGGCGAAGTCGACGATGGTGGTGGTGCCTCCCCAGGCGGCGGCGCGGGTGCCGGTCTCGAAGGTGTCCGAGGCCGCGGTGCCGCCGAAGGGCAGTTCCATGTGGGTGTGGGCGTCGACCCCGCCGGGGATGACGTACTTCCCGCTCGCGTCGATCGTACGGTCGGCCGTCCAGGCCTCGGCTGCCGCCGAGCCGTGCGCGGCGAGGGCCGCCACCCGGCCGTCCTCGATCAGGACGTCCGCGTGGAGCTCGTCGGCGGCGGTGACGACCAGGCCGCCGCTGATCAGCGTACGGATGCTCATGTGCGTCCCCCTACTGGATGCTGCGCAGCGCCTGTTCGAGGATCCCGGCGCCCTCTTCCGCCTCGGCGACGGTGAGGGAGAGCGGCGGCGCGACGCGCAGCACGCTGGTGTTGTGGCCGCCGCCCTTGCCGAGGAGCAGCCCGCCCGCGCGGGCGGCCTCCAGGACGGCGGCGGCGGCCTGCGGGTCGGCCTGGTCGGTGCCGGGCCGGGTGAGTTCCACTCCGGCCATCAGGCCCCGGCCGCGGACCTCCCGTACGGCGGGCACGTGGGCGGCGATGGCGCGCAGCCGCTCCAGGAGCAGGCCGCCGACGCGGCGGGCGTTGCCCTGGAGGTCGTGGTCCAGGAGGTACGCCAGGTTGGCGAGTCCGGCGGCCATGGTGACGGGGGAGCCGCCGAAGGTGGAGATGGAGCTGGAGTCGAGGCAGTTCATCACCTCGGCCCGCGCCACCACTCCGCCGATGGACATGCCGTTGCCGATGCCCTTGGCGAAGGTGAGGATGTCGGGCGGGCCGTTCTGGGCGTGGGCCTGCCAGCCCCAGAAGTGGTCGCCGGTGCGGCCCCAGCCGGTCTGCACCTCGTCGCTGATCCACAGGATGCCGTGCCGGTCGAGGACCTCGCGGAAGGCTCCGTAGAGCCCGTCGGGCGGGGAGGTGAACCCGCCGACGCCCTGGATCGGCTCGGCGATCAGCGCGGCCACTCCCCCGCGCGCCTGGCCGAGTACGTCTTCCAGGTCGGCGACGGCGGCTGCGGTGAAGGCGCTGTCGTCGAGGCCGGCGAAGGGGCCGCGGGTGCGGACCGCGCCGTGGACGTAGTAGGTCTGGAGCGGCGAGAGGCTGGTCGGGGACCAGCCCCGGTTGCCGGTGATGGAGACGGTGGAGAAGGACCTGCCGTGGTAGCTGTTGCGCATCGCCAGGATCTGGTTGGAGCGGCGGTACGTGGTGGCGAGCAGCAGGGCGGTGTCGTTGGCCTCGGTGCCGGAGGTGGTGAAGAAGACCCGGGCTTCGGGGATGCCGGACAGGGCGGCGACCCGTTCGGCCAGCTCGATCATGGGCCGGTTGAGGTACAGGGTGGAGGAGTGGATGATCCGCCCGACCTGTTCGGCGACGGCCTTGGTGACCTCGGGCAGGGCGTGGGCGGTCATCGTGGTGAGGATGCCGCCGAAGAAGTCGAGGTAGCGGTTGCCGTCCGCGTCCCAGACGTGGCGGCCCTCGCCGTGCGTGAGCTCGATGGGGCGGTCGTAGTAGAGCGCGAGCCAGTCGGGCAGGACGGTGCGGTGGCGGCTGTGCAGCGGGATGGGGTTGGTCACGGCTGTACGAGTCCTCCGTAGGCGTCGGGTCGGCGGTCGCGGTAGAAGGCCCACTGGTCGCGGACCTCCTTGATCAGGTCGAAGTCCAGGTCGCGGACGAGGAGTTCCTCCTCCTTGTCGCTGGCGACCTCGCCGACGAACTGGCCGCGCGGGTCGACGAAGTAGCTGGTTCCGTAGAAGTCGTTGTCCCCGTACTCCTCCTGGCCGACGCGGTTGATGGCGGCGATGAAGTACTCGTTGGCGACGGCGGAGGCGGGCTGCTCCAGCTGCCACAGGTAGGCCGACAGGCCGCGGGAGGTGGCGGACGGGTTGTAGACCAGCTGGGCGCCGCCGAGTCCGAGTTGGCGCCAGCCCTCGGGGAAGTGGCGGTCGTAGCAGATGTAGACGCCGACCTTGCCGACGGCGGTGTCGAAGACGGGCCAGCCGAGGTTGCCGGGGCGGAAGTAGTACTTCTCCCAGAAGCCCTTGACCTGGGGGATGTGGTGCTTGCGGTACTTGCCGAGGTAGCTTCCGTCCGCGTCGATGACGGCGGCGGTGTTGTAGTAGAACCCCTCGCTCTCCAGCTCGAAGACCGGGACGACGATCACCATTCCGGTCTCGCGGGCCAGGTCCTGCATCCGGCGGACGGTGGGGCCGTCGGGGACGGGCTCGGCCCAGCGGTAGTGCTCGGGCTCCTGGACCTGGCAGAAGTAGGGGGCGTTGAACACCTCCTGGAAACCGATGATCCGAGCACCCTGGGCGGCCGCCCGGCGGGCGTGCGCCTCGTGCTTGGCGATCATCGACTCGGTGTCTCCGGTCCAGGTGGCCTGGACGAGTGCGGCGCGGACGACTTGGGCCATGAGCTGCTCCTCGCGACGGGAACGCCGGCTTCTACGCACGTAGACGGTGTCCGTAGGGAGTCGAAGGTAGGCCTCGTCACAGCCTGGGGCAAGACCACCTTGCGCGGTTGGAGTAGTCGATCACGTTACGACGCCACGCGGTCGTTTGCGGTCAGCGGACGGGCGGTTCAGGGCACCGCGATTCCCGCCACCCGCAGGGCGTGCGCCAGATCGCGGTGCCGGGTCCCGGACAGGGCGCGGGCCGCGCGCAGCAGCCGGGGGGCGAACCAGTGCGGGTCCCGGCGGGCCAGGCCGGCCGCCTCCTCCGCGGTCCGCAGCCGGACGAAGGCACCGAGCAGGGCTTGGGCCTCGCGGTCCCGGCCGGCCGTGCCGAGGGCGAGGGCCGCCTCGGCCACCTCGGCGGCCGGGCGGGCCACGCCCTGGCGCAGCAGGCCGTCGCAGTCGGCTTCCCGGCCCGCCTCGCCGAGGGCGGCCGCTGCGGCGGCGAGCCGGTCGGGCGGGAGCGAGGCCGCCTCCCACAGCAGGGTGGCCCAGTCGGCGGCCAGGCCCGCGCGGCCCAGTTCGGCGGCGAGGGCGGGGAGTTCGGCCGCGGGCCAGGCCGCGGCCTCGCACAGCAGGGCGTGGGCCTCGCCGCCGCGGCCCTGGGCGCGCAGCGCGAGCAGCTCGGCGGTGAACCCGCCGCGCGGGCCGGGCACCGGGGCTCCGGCCGGGGTGTCCCGTACGGAGGGCGCGTCGGGGCCGGGGCCGGCGGGGGCCGGGTCGGGGTGCCCGGCGCGGGTGGCGCCGGCCGCGGCCGGTGCGGCCCCCGGCGCCGGGGCGGCGGCGCCGCGTCCCGGCGGGGTCCGGTCGGCGGCCGGGCGGATGTAGCGGGCGCCGCGCGGGGCCGGAACGGGGAGGTCCGGGACGGCCGCCGCCGGGGCCGGCTCCCCGGGCGCGGGCACCGCCTCCGACGGCGCGCCCGCGTACCGCGCTCCCCCGGCGCGCCGGGCGCCGCGCAGCCACCGGCCCTCCCGCTGCGGCAGCACGGCCGGCAGCGGTCCGGGCGGCGACGGCTGCGGCTCAGGCAACGGCGGCTGCGGCTGCGGCTCGGGCAACGGCGGCTGCGGCTCTGGCCGCGCCGGCTGCGGCCCCGACTGCGGCGGCAGGGCGCCCGACCGCGAAGACTCCGGCTCCGGCCGCGGCGAGGGCGCCCCCGGCTGTGACAGTTGCGACTCCGGCCCCGACCGCGAAGACCGCGCCGGCAGGGCCGCCAGCCGGGCCGCCAGGTCCGCGTGCCGCGCGGCCGCGCGGGCCGCGTCGTCCCGGGCCCAGGCCAGCTCCCGGTCGAGGGCGGCCGCCTCCGCCGGGTCCCCGGCGCCGGCGCGCCGGGCGGTCAGGCCGCGCAGCGCCTCCTCCAGGGCGGCCCGCTGCGCCACGGCCGCGTCGAGCAGGGTCCGCAACTCATCGGCCCCGCCCGGCATCGCGTCCCAGGCGGCGACGGCCGCCGCCCGCAGCGCGGCCGCGTACACGGCCTCGCCCGACGCGCTGCCCGCCTCCCCCGGCAGGTCGCCGAGCAGCGATTCCAGTACGTCCCACGGCGGCACCGCCACCCCGTCGAGGCAGGCGCGCATCCCTTCCGGGTCCCGCCGCAGGAATTCCCCGTACCAGCCGGCTCCGGGATCCAGCCTCTGCGTCAAGCTCCGCAGGTAGTCCGTGAGTTGCCCGATCACCAGCGCAGTCGGCGTCTCCATGCACGCATTGCATCCCACCCGCGTTACGGGCGGGCTACGGAAATCTCAAACCTTGACGGCGAAGGCGCGTCCACGGCGCTCCCGCCGGCTGTGAGGAAGCCGCCGTGCGGGGCCGGGGGCAGGGCGCCGGTCCGCCCTCCGGGGTTGGAGCACGCGGCGGCCAGCAGGCCGGCCGCGAGGAGGGCGCCGAGGAGTGCGAGCCCGAGGCGTTTCGTTGCGTTCATGACTGACACGCCTGCACCACTGCCCCCGGCCCCGCCCCTTCCACCGCCCATTGGGCCGTCCGGCCTCCGGACACGCCCCGTGAGGGGCCCGGCCGGTCCGTCAGGCGGGCACGAGCGCGCAGCGCCGTACGACCTCGTCCAGGGAGAGCCCGAGCACCCCGGCCAGGGCGGCGACCGTGAAGAAGGCGGGAGTGGGCGCCCGGCCGGTCTCGATCTTGCGGAGGGTCTCGGCGGAGAGCCCCGCGCCGGCCGCGACCTCGACCATGCTGCGGCCTGCGCGTGCTTCGCGCAGCAGCGCGCCCAGGCGCTCACCGCGCTCGCGCTCTTCGGGTGTCAGGGGAGTACGGACCATGGCCCCATCCTACCCCGGAGCCCAATAACTATCCCGGTAAACTTATACCGGTATAGTTATTGGCATGGTTCAACTCAAGACGGATCGAGCGATCGACGAGATGCGCGCCGCCGGCCGGGTGGTCGCCCACGCCCTGGCGGCCGTGCGCGAGACGGCCCGGGTCGGGGTGCCGCTGCTGGAGCTGGACGCGGTGGCCCGCACGGTCCTGCGCGAGGCCCGCGCCACCTCCCCCTTCCTCGGCTACCGGCCGCACTTCGCGCCGGTGCCCTTCCCCGGGGTGGTGTGCGCCTCGGTCAACGACGCGATCGTCCACGGGATCCCCGACGGCTACCGGCTGCGCGACGGTGACCTGGTCAGCATCGACTGCGGCGCCCGGCTGCGCGGCTGGGTCGGGGACGCCGCCGTCAGCTTCACCGTCGGCCGCCCCCGCCCCGCCGACCTGCGCCTCGTCGAGACCGCCGAACGGGCCCTGGCGGCCGGCATCGCCGCCGCCGTGCCCGGCAACCGGATCGGCGACATCGCCCACGCCATCGGCACCGTCTGCCGCTCCGCCGGCTACGGCATCCCCGAGGGCTTCGGCGGCCACGGCGTGGGCCGCAGCATGCACGAGGACCCGGGCGTCCCCAACGAGGGACCGCCGGGGCAGGGCATGAAGCTGCGCCCCGGTATGGTCATCGCGATCGAGCCGATGCTGATCGCGGGCGGCACGGACGACTACACCTGCGACCCCGACGGCTGGACCCTGCGCACCACCGACGGCTCGCGCGCCGCCCATGCCGAACACACGGTCGCCATCACCGCCGCCGGCCCGAGGATCCTCACGGCTCTGTAGCCCGCTCAGGACACCCCGGCCGGAGCGGCGGGAACGGCCGGGCCGGCCGGGGCGGCCCGAGTGCTACGGCTCGCCGTGCGGGCGCACCACCATCGCCGAGCCGCCGCCCCGGCGGCTCGTCTCGGCCGCCGCCAGCCAGCGGCCGTCCGGCAGCCGCTGTACGCCGGTGGCGGCGCCGATCTCCGGGTTCTGCCGGAAGGCCTGCCCCAGGGCCTCCAGTTCGGTGCGCAGCGGGCTGTTCCACAGGCCCGGCTCCAGCTCGGTGGTGGTCTGGTTGCGCTGGCTGGCGCGCGGGGCCGCGATCGCGTCCACCAGGGGCAGGCCCCGGTCCAGGTGGCCGGTCAGGGTCTGCAGCACGGTGGTGATGATCGTGGCGCCGCCCGGGGAGCCGACCGCGAGGAGCGGACGGCCGTGCTCCAGGACGATGGTCGGGGACATGGAGGAGCGCGGGCGCTTGCCCGGCCCCGGCAGGTTCGGGTCGGGGACCCCGGGGGCCGCCGGGGCGAAGGAGAAGTCGGTCAGCTCGTTGTTGAGCAGGAAACCCCGCCCCGGGACGGTGATGGCGCTGCCGCCGGTCGACTCGATGGTCAGGGTGTAGGAGACCACGTTGCCCCAGCGGTCGGCGACCGTCAGGTGGGTGGTGTTCTCCCCCTCGTAGGTGGTCGGGGCGGCCTCGCCCGTGGTGGCGCACGGGACGGGATTGCGGGGGTCGCCGGGGGCCAGCGGGCTGGTCAGCGTCCGGTCGGGCCTGATGAGGCAGGCGCGCGAGTCCGCGTACCGCTGCGAGAGCAGCTCGCGCGTGGGGACGGGCCCGGCGGCCGGGTCGCCGACCCAGCGGCCCCGGTCGGCGAAGGCGATCCGGGACGCCTCGATGTACCGGTGCAGGTACTGCGCCGGGGACAGCTTCGACAGGTCGGTGCGCTCCAGGATGTTCAGCGCCTCCCCGACGGTGGTGCCGCCGGAGGAGGAGGGAGCCATGCTGTAGACGTCCAGGCCCCGGTAGGAGACCTGGGTGGGGGCCTGCCGCTTGGTCTCGTACGCGCGCAGGTCGGCGGTGGTCAGGTCGCCGGGGCGGACGTTGCGGGTGGCGGCCGGGTCGACGGGGGGCGTGCGGACGGTGTTGACGATGTCCTGGGCGATCGGGCCCCGGTAGAGCGCGCCGGTGCCCTTGCGGGCGAGTTCGGCGTAGGTGGCGGCGAGGTCCGGGTTCTTGAAGGTGGAACCGACGACGGGCAGCTGCCCGCCGGGCAGGAACAGCTCGCGGGTGGCGGGGAAGTCCTTGAAGCGGTCCTGGTTGGCCTCGGTCTGGGCGCGGAAGGTGCTGTCGACCTCGAAGCCGTCGCGGGCCAGTTTCTCCGCGGGGCGCAGGAGCTGGGCGAGCGGGCGGCTGCCCCAGGCGTCGAGGGCGCTCTTCCAGGTGGCGGGGGTGCCGGGGACGCCGACCGAGCGGCCGCTGGTCTGGCCCTCGGCGAAGGGGATGGGGACGCCGTTCTCCTGGAACAGAGTCTCGGTGGCCGTGGCCGGAGCGGTCTCGCGGCCGTCGATGGTGTGCACCCGGCGCGAGGAGGCGTCGTAGTAGACGAAGTAGCCGCCCCCGCCGATCCCGGCGGAGTACGGTTCGGTGACTCCGAGCGCGGCGGCGGTGGCGATCGCCGCGTCCACGGCATTGCCCCCGGCGCGCAGCACGGCGATGCCGGCGGCGGAGGCGTCGGCGTCGACGCTGGCGACGGCCCCGCCGTACCCGGCGGCGACGGGCACCTTGGGCGGGACGGAGACCTGCTGGGGCGGGGCGGCGGCCCCGGTGGAGACGAGCGCCCCGGCGAGGGCAGCGAACGCTAACTGACGTGCGGCGGAAGCGCGCATCCGGTTCCTCCAGTCGACGGCCGGTCAGACCCGGGCCCCGGGGGGGGGGGGGGGGGGGGGGGGGGGGGGGGGGGGGGGGGGGGGGGGGGGGGGGGGGGGGGGGGGGGGGGGGTGGGGTACTAACCCAGAGACGAGACAAGGGGGGGGGGGATGGCA